>JAYKGU010000012.1:0-42404 GCA_035285585.1 Synechococcales cyanobacterium | reverse complement strand
TGGGTCATTTGCTTTGCTCCGAGCCATTGCGCCCTCACCCCAAACCCCTCTCCCAAAAAGGGCGAGGGGCTTTGAAGCGATTAGGCAGCTCTGGCTCCCCTGCTCCCAAGTTGGGAGAAGGGGCTGGGGGATGAGGGCTATGTCCGTGCCAAATGACCCACTAGGACTGGCCGATGCCAATCAGCACCTTGGGGTTCTCGCGGCGCACCTGAATGCCGCCATCATCGTCCACATCCATGACAACTGTGTCGCCGGACTGGATATCGCCCCGCAGCATGGCCTCCGCCAGGTTGTCCTCCACCAGTCGCGAGATGGCTCGCCGCAGCGGACGTGCGCCATAGCTGGGATCATAGCCCTCGACCACCAGGCGATCCTTAAACGCCTCAGTTGCCTGGAGAGTAATGCCCTGCTCAGCCAGCCGCTTATTGATGTCTTGCAGCAACAGGTCGGCGATTTGCGTCACCTCGTCGCGGGTGAGCTGGCGGAACACGATGACGTCATCCAGACGGTTCAGGAACTCCGGACGGAATTGCTGCTTCATCTCGTCCTGGACGCGATCGCGAATTCGCTGGTAGGCCGTCTCCGCCTGGGAATCGAAGCTGGTTTCAAAGCCCAAACCGCTACCGCCCTTCTCGATGGTGCGGGAACCGATGTTGGAGGTCATTACCAGCAGCGTGTCCTTGAAGCTCACGGTGCGGCCCTTGGCATCCGTCAGGCGACCGTCCTCCAGGATTTGCAGCATCATGTTGAACACATCGGGGTGGGCCTTCTCGATTTCGTCGAACAGGACGACCGTGTAGGGACGACGACGCACCGCTTCGGTAAGCTGCCCGCCTTCGTCGTAGCCCACGTAGCCCGGAGGCGAGCCGATGAGCTTGGACACGGTATGTCGCTCCATGAACTCCGACATATCCAGACGAATCATGGCGTCCTCGGAGCCAAACACCGCCTCAGCCAGCGCTTTGGTCAGCTCAGTTTTACCGACCCCGGTAGGGCCAGAAAACAGCAGACTGGCAATGGGCCGATTGAGGTTCTTCAGCCCCGCCCGCGCCCGACGAATGGAACGGGCCACGGCGGTTACCGCCTCGTCCTGGCCAATCACCCGCTCATGCAGGGTAGCCTCCAGGTGCATCAGCATGGCGGATTCGGATTCGCTGAGGCGGCTAACGGGTACCCCCGTCCAGGCAGACACCACCTGGGCGATGTCTTCAGCCGTCACCACGGGCACAGGTACAGGCACGTCCCCATCCCCGTGGGTGGTTTGTAGCTCAGCCTGGAGCTTGACCTCTAGCTCAATTTCGCGATCGCGCAGTTCCCCAGCCTTGTCAAAGTCCTGCCGCGCCACCGCGTCATCTTTCTGCTGCTGCACCTGGCGCAGTTCCTGTTTGATCTCCTTGGAGAGGGAGTTCTGGCTGGAGCGGAAGCGCACCCTTGACCCGGCCTCGTCGATCAGGTCAATGGCTTTGTCGGGCAGGAAGCGATCGCTGATGTACCGATCCGACAGGGTAGCAGCGGCTTGAATGGCCTCATCGCTGATGGTCAGCCGGTGGTGCTGTTCATAGCGCCCCCGCACGCCCCGCAGGATATCGAGAGTATCCTCAACGGAGGGTTCGCCCACCATTACAGGCTGGAAGCGCCGTTCCAGGGCGGCGTCCCGCTCGATGTGCTTGCTGTACTCATCCAAAGTAGTGGCTCCGATGCACTGCAGGTCGCCCCTCGCCAGGGCCGGTTTCATCAGGTTGGCCGCATCCATGCCGCCTTCCATCGAGCCGCCGCCGACCAGGGTGTGAACTTCGTCAATCACCAGGATGACGTTGCCGCTCTGGCGGACTTCTTCCATGACCTGCTTGAGACGCTCTTCAAAGTCGCCCCGGAAGCGGGTGCCGCTCACCAGCAGCGCCATGTCGAGAACAATGACCCGTTTATCCTGTAGCAGGTCGGGCACGTCCTGGTCGGTGATGCGCTGGGCTAAACCTTCGGCGATCGCCGTCTTCCCCACCCCCGGTTCGCCGATCAGCATCGGATTATTCTTGCTGCGCCGTCCCAGGATTTGAACGACCCGCTCAATCTCCTTCTCGCGACCCACTACGGGGTCAAGCTGGCCAGCGGCGGCGGCTTTGGTCAGGTCGGTGCCAAATTCGTCAAGGGCTTTGGTGGAACGGGGCGATCGCTCAGAACGACCAAAGGGATTGCGCATTGCCCCAGTCACCGCAGCGGCCTGGTCGCCGAACTCGCGGATAATTTTGGTGCGCAGGGCATTACGGTCAACGCCCAGATTGTCCATCACCTTGGCTGCCACGCTGTCGTTATTGCGCGTCAGGCTCAGCAGAATGTGCTCGGGGGCCACCGCCGAACTGCCCAGGTTGCGGGCTTCCTGAAGGGATTGCTCTAAAACCCGCTTAGTTTTGGGCGTCAGCGGAATCTCCGATGGTACGGTACCCGTTCCCCGGCCAATAATGGATTCCACTTCGGCGCGGGCCTGATCAGCCGTAACGCCTTCAGCTCGCAGGATTTGGGCGGCCTTGCTATTGTTATCTCCCAGTAGCCCCAGCAAAACCTGCTCGGTGCCGACAAAGCTGTGACCTAAGCGGCGAGCTTCCTGCTGAGCTAGCATGATGGCGGCGATCGCCTGATTGGTGAAGTATTCAAACATTCAGTAACCTCCACATAGAGCTAAGCTAGCCCCAGGTAAACAAAATACAGGACTCAAACCATTGCAGCGTCGAGCTTGCACGCCCTGATAGATCTGGATGGGCGCTGTAGCCTGAGCCTTGCCGTAACAATTTGTAACTTTTCTTTTCATCTACTCCCCAATGTATCGGTTGTAGCGTCCATTTATCAGTGGGGAGAGCCGTATTTCTGGGGGTGGGGTTGCCGTCTGAATTGGAGCAAAAGGCCCTCGTGTCACCAGTCAATCTGCTCAGACCTACAGGCCGATTGGGAGAAATTGCTGCCAGCGCCCTTGTGACACGAAGTATGAATCTCCCAAACCACTGAACAACAAGCTTTCTGGCGCTCTGCCGTTGTCCTTCCTCCGTAGATTTACTCCGATCGCCCCCCAATTCCTCTAACGGATTGCGTAGTCCTCGCATGGTATCCATCCGGGCATTTGACGTTTTATAGAGGCCAGGGAACTTCTGGTACCGAGATAAAATACGCGGATTCTCTAGTCTGCACTATCCGACAAAACCGGCTTAGGAAAAGAGTGGGGATATCAATATGGTGGATTACTGGGGAATTTATAACGGTAAATCACGGGAAGAACTCAACCCTCACCGACTGCGTTGGGGGGACTGGGTGATTGCCCCCGACGGCACCAAAGGGCGACTCGATCGCCCTGGCTTCAAGTGGGGATATTTGGAAGGGTGCGATCGCGCCTACCGCCTAGTCGATTTACGGCCACTTTCACGGGTACAGTCGCCCTTTCAGGCGGAAGTGGCCCACGGGTGATATCTACCCCAATTAGGGATGAAGCCTGGGGTCAAGGGCGTCCCGTAAGCCATCGCCGATGTAATTAATGCTCAAGACGGTCAGGAAAATAGCAAGTCCGGGGAACAAAGCCATGTGGGGCGCAGTGTCCAGGTAGTTTTGGGCATCGTAGAGCATCCGTCCCCAGGTGGGCACATCCGGGGGAAACCCCAGTCCCAGAAAGCTCAGGGTCGATTCGGTAATGATTGCCGTCCCCACTGCCAGGGTCGCAGCGACGATGATGGGGCTGAGGGAGTTGGGAAGAATGTGCCGCCAGATAAGGCGATGGGGTGGCGCACCCAGGGCGCGAGCCGCCGCGACAAAATCCTGTTCCCGCAGGCTGAGGAAATTGGCCCGCACCAGACGGGCAACCGACATCCAATTAAGGCCGCCGATGACCACCACGATTAGTAGAAACGTTCCGGCGATGGGGCCAGCGATCGCCCGCATCGGTTCTCGAAATAAATAGAGCACCAGCAGCAGCAGCGGCAGTTGGGGCAGCGACAGAAACAAATCCGTGAGCCGCATGAGGGCGTTATCTAACCATTTGCCGTAGAAACCGGCGATCGCCCCAATGCCCGTTCCCAAACCAATAGCTACCAGCATGGCGGCTACCCCCACCGCCAGGGAAACGCGCCCCCCAACTATCACACGGGCCAGTTGGTCTTGCCCCAGATCGTTGGTGCCAAAAGGGTGCTCCCAACTCGGTGGCTGGGCTGCCTGGCTGAAGTCAATCTCGTCGATGGGAACAGCGTAAACCAGTGGCCCGACAACTACGGCCACCATAATCAAAGCCAGGATGATGGTACCCAACAGGGCCAACCGATCCTGGCAAAATCGCTGCCATACTCCCTGTTTGCTGGCAGGTAGGGGAACCGACTCAAGAGGAAAAGACATATCCCACAGCATACAGCGCTTCCCTTTCCGGTGGAAGACGGGCACACAAGCCGCCGGAAAGGGAAAAGCCGATCTGACAGGGATCAGTATTGAGCTAATCCTGGAAGTCGCCCTAGCAGGTCAGGGGTATCAAGCGTGCTGGTGCATTTCCTGCTCAAGCTGGGCCACCAGGCGTTCGTCACCTTTGGCTTTGGCGACCGCCAGCCGGTGCTGTAACAGCCGCTCGATATTTTGTTGGTGAACCCGTCCCAGCTCGCGCATCACCGCCCGATGGGCAACGTAGGGAGAGGGCTTGGGCAGCTCAGCCGCTTTGGGAGTCGGCTGGGGCTGCAGTGGGACGTTGGGGAAAGCTGGCTGAATCTGGCCCGATGCCGTTTTCTGATAGAGCAATCCCCGGTACTGCAAATTTAGGGCAGGTTGGGGGACTGGAATGTGGCGGGGATAGGAAAAGTTGAAAGCACGACCCCGGTAAGTGCCTTGGCGCTGAGTTTCAACCTTGTCCAGCGCCAGCGGTTCGCGCTCGTATGGAATACCACGGTAGATAAATTGCATTTGTAATCTCCTGCACCTGGTCACGTTGTTTTTTTGAATAATCGATTAAAACCTCGTCTGGTTTGGGAAGCAGCGTTGCCCCATGGGGACATTCCGCGTCACCAAAATAGTTTTGGTTTAGTAGACACCCAAAAGTACGCCAGAGGGTTAGGAATTTACCCTCTCTGACGAAGTTGGGCCGATTCTTAGAGGGTTGACCTCTCCGCTGCAGCAATGCGTTGCAATGATGCAGACCTAACTTTAGGGAAATTCAGATTATTTCTGTATACGATTTTACTGTTTTACCCCAATGTCATCAATCCCTCAAGAGGCGGATGCCACAATTCTTAAAACCCGGCGTCGAGATCGGGGCTAATCCTAAGCTTGCCCTTACGTCGTCGGGTCGGAGCAGTTTCAAAAACTTCCTTAGTCCACGCCCCAACTGGTAGCGTTGGAGCCTCCTATGGGCTAACAGCCTTCAGTTGCGCAAACAGACGGGCCACCTGATCTAAGTCTTTAATACCGGGCGATCGCTCCACGCCGCTGGATAAATCAATGCCCTGGGGATGGGCCAGCCGCAGGGCTGTTGCCACGTTATCAGGATTCAGCCCCCCTGCCAGCAGCCAGGGAATTGGGGGAGAAAACTGCTTAAGGCCCGTCCAGTCGAGGGTGTGGCCCGTGCCGCCGAGGCGGTTGGGGTCGTAGGCATCCAGCAGCAGGGTGTGAACGCTGGAGAAGTAACGCTGCGTCTGGTGCAGGCTGTCGATGGTTTTGACGCGAAAGGCTTTAATCAGCTCAGTAGACGGCAAGGCCTGACGTAGCGCCTGACAAAACTGGGGCGTCTCCTGGCCATGGAGCTGGACGGCAGTCAGTTGGGCGATCGCCACGATTTTGCCAATTTCCTCCACAGAGGCGTCGGCAAAGACCCCCACCCGCCCCACGGGAGCGGTCGAGTTTTGGGACAGGTCTTGGGCGATCGCCCGAATTTGCTGGGGCGTTACGTAGCGGGGCGACTGGCGCACGCAGATAAATCCCAAATCGGTGGCCCCCAGTTGGGCGATCGCCCGCCCTTGATCAAGGGTAGTAATGCCGCAAATTTTGACCCGCATGCCCGCAAATGTTAACTCTGACGAACAAATCATAATTCTTGGCGGCCCTATTCCTATAATCCTTATTGATTTGGATGACCTTTTTTACCGCAATTAACATACAGGAGATATCAACTTGATTTCCCAAATCCTAGCAACAACCCCCTCTACGGCTAGCTGGTCTCCCAGCGTCGGTCTGATCATGGTGACGTGCAACCTGTTTGCCATCGTCGTTGGCTACTATGCCATTCAGCAGCGGGGGCGGGGGCCAGCGCTGCCCGTTACCCTCCCTGCTATTTTTACCGGCTTTGGTCTTCCAGAGCTGCTGGCAACGGCTAGCTTTGGTCACATCCTTGGAGCAGGTATGATCCTGGGGCTGTCCAGCGCTGGGCTGCTCTAAAGACTAACCCAACAGCAGCGGTGGGGTGGGTATTGTCTGCCCTGCCGCTCATGAAAGGTGGGCAGTGCCCAACCTACAATGGGAAACGACTGACCCCATCCATTTCCTGTGGGTCTGCTCGTGATTGGGAGGAAACGATAATGAAATCAGGCTGGCGCGTTGGCTCGCTATTTGGCATTCCCCTCTTCCTGGACCCATCCTGGTTTTTCATTTTGCTATTTGTGACGGCTTCCTACGGATTGAGCTGGCAGCGTGAGCACTGGGGGGACGGCATTGAATGGCTGGCAGGGCTGGTGATGGCGCTGCTGCTGTTTGGCTCGGTGCTGCTGCATGAGCTGGGCCATAGTCTTATCGCCCTTTCCCAGGGGATTTCCGTCAATTCTATTACCCTTTTTCTGTTTGGCGGCATTGCCTCTATTGATCAGGAATCCAAAACGCCAGAGCAGGCATTTCAGGTGGCGATCGCTGGCCCTGCCGTAAGTTTTGGCCTGTTCCTGGTGTTTACCCTGGTGTATCAACTGCTGCCCCTCAGCGATCCAATCGTTGCCGTCGCCGAGCGGCTGGCCTGGGTCAACCTGGTGCTGGCGGTGTTCAACATGATTCCCGGCCTGCCCCTGGATGGGGGGCAGGTTCTCAAGGCCGTCATCTGGAAGGCGACGGGCAACCGCATCAAGGGGGTGCGCTGGGCTTCACGGGCAGGAATCACCCTGGGCTGGCTGGCGATCGCCCTCGGCCTGTTCTACTTTACCCGCTATCAGCAATTTATCTTTTTGTGGATTGCGCTGCTGGGCTGGTTTGGTCTACGCAATGCCACCGCTTACAACCGGGTGACCGATTTGCAGGAGGCGCTGCTGTCCCTTACTGCCGCTGACGTGATGACCCGCAATTTCCGAGTGGTGGATGCCGACGCCAGCCTGCGCCAGTTTGCCGACCAGTACATCCTGGAGGATACCCACGTCCCGTTTTACTTTGCTGCCTCCGATGGGCGCTATCGGGGACTGGTGTCCATGGACGATCTGCGGCAAACCGAACGCAGTCAGTGGGACACGGTTACCCTACAGGCGATCGCCCGTCCCCTGGCGGAAATCCCTTCAGTGCAGGAATCGACGCCCCTGCCCCAGGTAGTTACGGCTCTGGAGTCTCAGGAACTCCGCCACATCACCGTACTCTCCCCCGCCGGAACAGTGGCCGGCGTCTTAGATCGGGGTGACATTGTGCGGTCGGTGGGCCAGCGGCTCAAGCTCCCTATCAGTGACGCCATGATTCGCCGCATTAAAGACGAGGGCGTGTATCCACCGGGGCTGGAGCTACCGGCGATCGCCAAGGGGCTTGTGCCTGTCATCCAGCCCAACCCTTCTTCCTCAACCCCATAAAAATATTCAGACCAGGTGGGAAACGGGCATTTTCCCGTAGGTCATCTCCAGTTCCCAGCTCAGCAGTTCCATGTGGATAGTTCTCAGGATTTCATCAATGCCAACCGGCTTGATCAAATAGTGGGCGGCCCCAAGCCGCTTTGCAGTTGCAATGTCGTGGGGCAAAGAGCAGGCAGAATAAATGATGACTGAAGGACGAGAGATGGCGGTCTGGTTTAGTTGCTCCAGCAGGGTAAATCCACCGTGCTCTGAACCTGGAAGTTTGAGGTCAAGCAAAATTACATCAGGCTTGAGGGATTGAACCACTTCTAAAAACCGTTCGCCGCTAGACAGGGTATAAACGTCGTACCCTTTCCATTCCAGGAGTTCCCGGATCAGATATTGATTAGTTCGATCATCCTCAACGATGAGGATTTTGGGTATTTTAACTGTCATGCTCTCAGCCTCAAGATACGCACCAAAGTCATCCTGGCTTCTATCTTATTTGAGTAGAAACTTTGATGAATCCGTTGCACAGCGAATAAGTTGTCCGCTAATTGGCCGAGAAATTACGGGGATTCAATTCAGTAATTGCTGGTAAAAGGTCAATTGGCGCTGGGCAAGGGCCTGGTTGGTGTAGTCAGCCATGGCCTTTTTGTAACCCGCCGCACCCAGGGCAGCAGCGCTTTCCGGCTGAGACATGAGCTGCTGCAAACAGTGTCGCAGGGCTGTGGCATCACCTTCAGGAAAGACCAGACCAGCGTCGCCGACGACATGGGGAATTTCCCCCGAATCTGACCCGATAACCGGTACCTGACAGGCCATGGCTTCAATTAACACATGGCCAAACTGCTCTTTCCAGCCGGTGGCTGTCAGGGTTTTGAATTCAGTGGTGGTCTGGGACGGCAGCACCAGGGTATGCATCAGGTTGATATAGCGGGGCACGTCGGCGTGGGGGACGCTTTCCACCCAGAGGAGGCGATCGCCAATTCCTCCCAAATCCGCCTTCTCCTGAATCGTCTGCCTTAACGGCCCCCGGCCCACCAGCAACCACTTCCAGGGGCGATGGCCCAGCCCCACAAGAGCCTCGCAGAGGGTAAGCAGGCCCTTCTCTTCTACAAACCGGCCCACAAAGCCCACCACAAAATCCTGAGGCGATAACCCCAACTGGGCCGCCAGTGCGGGCTGGGGCTGGGGTGCAAAGATCCGTTCGTCCACCCCCAACTGGGGCATGACGCAGACCTGCCCCCCGTAACCCCGCTGCCGCAGGATATCCGCACCGTCTTGATTGCCCGCAATCAGCCCGTGGGTGTGGCGCAGGTTATAGGCTTCCAGAGCCGATAGGGGAAACTGCAGGGAGTAGGGCAGATTCCACCAGGTAAAAAACACGTTGCGGGCCTGAAGTTTCAACAGGCGATTGAGGGTAATCAACTGGGCGTAACCCACCGACTTGGAGCCTTGCTCCGCCTGCAAAATGTGGGGACGGAAGGTTCGCAGCAGGCTCACCAAGTCTGGGCCGAAGCACAGCAGACCCTGGTTGTTCTGGCTGAAGTTGGGCAGGGGAACGACCCGAAAGCGCCCATCCTCCCAGGCTTCGGAAACGATCTGGCGGTTCTGTACGCCCCCCGGTCGCCAGCGGCGGGGCACAACCACCGTCACCTCCACGTCTGGCCCCAAATGGGCCATGGCCCGCAGCTTTTCGCAGTTAAGCGGCACGATGTAGGTATGGCTGACGACGAGAATTCTCATGGTCTTTCCGGTTGGGTGAGAGGGATGGTGGCCGGACGGGTAGGGCGCGATCGCCCCCGCTCATCCTGGCGGGAATAAATTTGTCCATCATTCCACAGGGAGGAAATTTGGGTGGCGATCGCCCGCAGGCAGCCAATTCCGTAAAATCCCCCCCGAAGAATCACCTTCAGGGGCGAACCACCTTTGTTGCAGGGAGGGTTGCCCAAAACATGGCAGTCAAATAGCTTGGCAAACAGCCGCAGCGCCTGCCCAGGGGTGAGGTTTTTCAGCCCCATCAAAAAGTGGTTGTGGTAGAAAGTGATTTGATACTGGAGCGATCGCTCGCTGATGTCGTGGCAGCCCCCCGTCCGTTCCCCCAAATGCACCAGCACCGCATCGGGGGCGTACCAGATCTGGTAGCCCGTCCGCCGCAGTCGCAGACAAAAGTCTGACTCTTCCCGCACCGCACTGCCGCCAAACCGCTCATCAAACCAGAGGTTAAACGTCGCAAAGATCTCCCGCCGAAAAGACATATTGCAGCCCCGTGCCGTAATCACCGGCTGGGGTTTAACCGTATGCACCAGGTTGAGGTGGTACCAGGCAATTGCCGGATCGTGAGCCTCCGGAGGCAGATCTTCAATGCGCAAACCTGGCTCAAAGTCCGCCAGCTTCATGCGATCCAGCACGCGCCCCGCCACCGCTCCCACATCCGGTCGCTCCAGATAAACCTGCACATGGGCCGCCACACAGCCCTCCGGCATCTGCACATCATCGTCAATGAACAGCAAAAACTCCCCCCTGGCCCGCCGTGCGCCATAGTTGCGTGCCCCCGGCAGGCTGGCCCAGGGTACCCGAAAGAGCTGGATTTGCTGGGCGGCTACCAGTTGCTCCAGGTATGCCTGGGTTGCTGGCTCATGCGCTGGTGTTTGATCGATTACGATCACTTCAAAGGCCGAATAGTTTTGCTTCAACACATCCGCGAGGGTGTCGCAAAGGATCTGTTCGCGCCCGTAGGTGGGAATGAGGATGGAGACGAGGGGGGTCATGGGGTTTTGGGTTTTGGATTTTGGATTTTAGATTTTGGGTGGTCTGGTTTGGAACTGAGGAGTCGGGGGTCAGGAGTCAGGAGTCGGGAGTCGGGAGTCGGGAGTCGGGAGTCAGGAGTCAGGAGTCGGGAGTCGGGAGTCGGGAGCTGGATTCTGAATTCTGGATTCTGGATTCTGAATTCTGGATTCTGGATTCTGGATTCTGGATTCTGGATTCTGATTTCTATTAACTACCTATTAGCGGTAGCTGGGGTGGGTTGGGGGGGCGATCGCCTCTTCAGCTTGCGGCGTTTGCCTTTGGTCGGTTCCTGCTCCAGTTCGTGGGTGAGGCGGGCCTGGCGATCGAGTTCGGGGAGCTTGAGGACGACTCCGGCGAAGAACCAGTAGTAGACGGCCACGGGGTCTACGTCCAGGGGGTAGTAGTAGGTGTTGTAGCTGATGAACAGGATGAAAACCCAGAAGGAGGCTCCGTAGCTGCGCAGGGTGCGATCGCGCACGGAACGGTAGGCTTTGAAACACTGGAGGGTGATGACCGTAACAAAGGCCAGGAACAGCAGCGTCCCCGGAATGCCAATTTCGTAGAGCAGCTTGGGATAGTAGGTTTCCACCAGTTCGGTGCTGCCCAGGCTACGGGCGGAATTGGTGGCGCGGCCCAGACCATTGCCCAGCAGCCCCCGCTGTTCCTTCATCGCCCAGTGAAACTGCTCCGTGATAAAAGCGTGGGGGGGCGAGTGTTCCCAGCGAGAGCGGAAGCTGTCAATCCGTTCCTGGACAATGGCTGGGTTATTAACGGCGGCAATCCCCAGAGCGATGGACAGCACTACCGCGATGGGCACAAATCGCTTGAGGTTGGCCACCTGCCCGGTGAGCACCAGCAGCAGCACAATGGAGGCAGGCACCAGAGCCAGGGCGATCCGCTGACCAGACAGCACCGCCATGACAAACACCGATGCCATTGAGGTTAGACCTACTACCCGCCAGTGCAGCTTGGGGTCGTTGAAGGCGGAAGCAAAGGTAAGAAAGCCCGCCGAGATTAGAAACCAACCCCACTGCCAGGGAGCTACAAAGGTTCCCGGTAGTCGAATCTGGTTTTGCTGGGGGCTATATAGCAAGGAACCTCCCACCAAACATCGAGCCTCAATCGAGGCTTTGAATAGATACGCCCCTTCGGCATTGCGGGTGCCCTGACAGTAGCCGGTTTTGAGAGCAAGATATTGCAAAAACGCCAGACTGCAGCAAATCAAAATTAGAATCACCGTCAGCCGCATCAGGAAAAACAGTGTGCCGGGATTGCGAACCAGATAGTAGGCACACAAAATCAGCGGCACGTATCCCAGCAATACCTTCAGCCCTAGAATGCCCATCGCCACCGGAATCTCACCATTGGCGTCAAGCTGCTGCGCCCCATTGACCAGCAGCAGCACCAGCCCGCAATAGCCTCCGAGAATCGCCAGGGCGATGAAGATCGGCTTAGAAACAATCAGAGGAATCTTCTCGCGGCGGCAAAGCTGGACGATGCCAATCAGAGCGGGAATGTAAAATCCGTCTTTGGCAAGCTGGAGCAGGGGACTGCTGCCGATGGCGTAGGTGATGGTGCCGCCAAAGGGCAGGTAGATGAGAAAGGCCCAGAGCGCATACCGGGGATATTTAAAGGACAGGGCAATGTAAAAAATGCCCATAAAACCAGCCAGGCCACCCTTCACACCCAGGGCAATTCCCGCCACCAGCCCCACCACGGCGGAAAAGAAGGTGACCATGCCGATGGTGCGGGTCAGCTCTTTGCGAATGCGGGCCTGCTTGCGCCGCTGGGCCATGCGCTCTTTGAGGCTGAGCTTGGGCGCGTCTTTTTTGCCGTTCTTATTCCCGTTTTTACGGTTGCGGGGCATAGGTAACAGGGGGTTGGCGAACAATTCTCCCCCAGTATGCCCAAGCCCTCAGCGAAATGGCTAACGTGCTCGTGCTTCTAACGATCTGTCTCTTCAAGCCGCTGACGCATTGCCTCTTCTGCAATGCGAATATTTTCTTCGATGGGAGTTCCGTCTTTTGTAAACATGGGCGGAAAGCGCTGAATCTGGGCATCAGGGGCAACATGAAAAAGCACCCGAATGGCCTCCAGATCATCACGATGCTCCAGAACGTAGGCCCGCAGCTCATCTCGACTCATCGATTTGAAGTCAGGTTTCATAGGAAGAACCACGCTCCATCGGAAGGGATAATAATTTCGATATCACCGATCGCCAGGATGTATACAGAGCCGACTTGCTCATCAAATCGAAAGAGCTGAATATCTCGGTATGCGTTAGAAAGCATCTGACAAACACGGACACAGGCTTGAGCTTGTTCGTTGGTTGGGGTAAGCATGAGTTACTCCAATTTTGACATGGGTAGACTCAGCTTTCCCCATCCCACCCCAGCAAAGAGAACGTACAGATGGAAAGGGTGATTTTTGAGGGCCACCACCCGTAGGGGCAAATGGCCATTTGCCCCTACAACCCGAAACCAGGACCGGTAGTGAAACGCGCATGTGGCGATCGCCCCCAATCCCCAACTGCCGATCGCCCCTAATCTCCAACTGCCCATCGCCCCCAATCCCCAACTGCTCATCGCCCCCAATCTCCTACTGCTATAACAATAGATGAATATCCTGCCGAGATGGAGAAATGGGGATGAGGGTTGGTATCGACTACGACAGCGAGGCTGATGTCCTGTACATCAGTTTCCAGACTCCTCAGCAGGCGAATGACAGCATTTTAGAAGAGAATGCGATTTACCATTACCGAGACCAAGAGCTGGTGGGCATTACGGTCTTGAGGGCGGCTGAGACGTATGGCGATCGCGCGGTCATCGAAGCAACGGCAACCGGATATTCGGCCTATTCTCCTGACTGGCCGGGATGCGTTTCCACTGGGGCAACCCGCGACGCGGTGAAAGAGAATATGCGGGAGGCGCTTATCTTCCATCTCGAAGGGCTGACGCTGGATGGGAAGGGTGATTTTGAGGGCCACCACCCGTAGGGGCAAATGGCCATTTGCCCTTACCAATCCAAAACCAGAATCAACAACGCCTAAATTTAATCCTGCCGCCGGGGACTTCATCAGGAAAATTACATACAGTAGAGAAATACGCAATCTCTCTGAATAGCTGAGGTGCCCCATGACCGATCAACCCCTGATTCAGATTACCTTTGGACTGGACGATCCCGACCTGGATGATGACCAGCGGCTGCAATTCTCCAAGCGGGTATTGGACGAACTGCGCGACTTAGACGAGGTCGAACGGGCCGATCGCGCCGAAGTGCTGATTCCCGAAGAGGGCGTCAAGGGGTTTGAGACGCTGCTGGGCTTTTTGACGGCGGAGGTGACGCTGCCCAACCTCAAGGATTTTGCGGGCTGGATGGGCGATCGCTTTTCGGATCAGCCAATGAAGCTGAAGGTTAAAGTAGGGGAGCAGGAGGTGGAACTTGAAGCCAAAAGCCAGAAGGAACTGGCCCAGGTGGAGCAAGTAGCCCAAAAACTGCTGAAGACGATGAAGTCAGACGAGACCCGTGGCTAGAAAACTGGCGTTGCTGATTGGGGTAAGCGAATATGGCGAGGGCTTTGACCCGCTGAGTGCGCCGCCGCAGGATGTGGCGGCCCTGCGGCGGGTGCTGGAAAATCCTGAGCTGGGTGGATTTGACCAGGTAACGACCTGCCTCAACCCCGACCTCATAAAGATGCGGATGGAGATCGAGGGGCTGTTTGCCCGCTCCACACGGGAGGATCTGGTTCTGCTGTTCTTCTCTGGACACGGCATCACGGACGATAATTTTCGGCTGTATCTGACGACGCGCCTGTCTGCAAAAGACTCGTTTCGCTCGACCTCGGTGGATGCCCGCTTTATTCAGGATTTGTCTGATGGCCCCTATGCCAGACGGCAGGTGATTATTCTCGACTGCTGCTACAGTGGCGCGTTTGCAGAGGGCTGGCGGCGCAAGGGGGATGTCAAGGTTGAGCTGGAGCGAGAGTTGGGCAAGGAGGGACGGGTGGTGCTGACCTCGTCGTCGTCTACCCAGGTGTCGTTTCAGCAGGAGGATGCGGAGCTGTCGCTTTACACCCAATATCTGGTGGAAGGTATCGAAACAGGGGCGGCGGATACGGATCGGGATGGGGCGGTGAGAATTCGGGAGCTGCACGACTATGCCAAGCGCAAGGTGCAGGAGGTGAAGCCCAAGCTGAAGCCCGATATTATCGTGGCAGATGATGAGGGCTACGAGATTCTGCTGAGCCAGGTAAAGCGCGATGCAGCAGCTTCGTTTCGCCAGTTGGTAGAAGAATGTGTGGATCACGAGCGGGGAGACATCCTCGACATTGATCTGGAAACGCTGCAAGTGCGGGCGCAGCGGCTGGGGGTGTCGTCTGATCAGGCAAGAGCCATTATCAACAGCGTTTTAGAGCCGTTTCGTCGCCGCCAGAAAAATTTAGAGCGCTATCGAGAGAAATATGCGCAGTATGTCGAGCGGGAATATCCGTTGAGTCCTCGACTGCTAGAGCGCTTGCACGTTTGGCAGGAGGAAGTTTTAGGGCTTGGGGATCGGGAAGTAGTCCCAATTCAGCGGGCTATTACCCAGGAGAAAGATCGACGTATTGCAGAAGCGAGGGAAATCGCCAACCAAGTCGAACACTATCCATCTCCAAAAGATATCCCAACACCAAAGGGGATCTCTACACCAAGAAATGTTCCAACGCCTGAAAGGATAGCACCGTTTTCTCCCAAATCCGCAGCTACGCCAACTACTCAAACGATTCTCAACCCACCATCAGCCCCCTCGCGACAAACCCCCTCTCCGCGGACTCCTACATCCACGCCCCATTCCCGTCGTCAGGTTTTAAAGTGGGCGGGGCTAGGAGGAGGAGGACTGCTGATCGCAATTTTGGGAGGTCGGCTAATTGAAGAGTCATCATCTCCAGATATCACCCCCGCACCTCCACCCGAACTTAAAACGGAGCAGGTAAAAACGGCGCGAGTGAATGAACAGGGAGAAGTGACCGAAGAAGCTTCTGTGGATATAAGCGTCTACGACGAAGACTTGGGAAATAGCATCACTCTGGGAATGGTGCAGATCCCAGGAGGGGAGTTTTTGATGGGGCAGACGGAAGCGGAGAAGCAGGAGTTAATTCGCCAGGTCGGCGAGGAAAACTATCAAAGTTGGTATGCACGAGAACTTCCCCGGCATCAGGTGAATGTTTCATCGTTCTTCATGGGCAAATTTCCTGTTACCCAGGCCCAGTATGAGGCGGTGATGGGGGAGAATCCGGCGACCCAGTACGATCGCGATCGCTTCGTTGACCCCAATAAACCTGTAGTAGGCGTGAGCTGGAATGAGGCGATCGCCTTCTGTGAACGCCTTTCTCAACAGACAGGACGAGAATATCGATTGCCCAGCGAAGCCGAGTGGGAATATGCCTGCCGAGCCGGAACCGAAACTCCCTTTTACTTTGGCGAAACGATTACGACTGATCTGGCAAACTATCGAGGAACAGACTGGGAATATCAGGGAACCACTTACCCTGGAAACTATGGCAATGGCCCAAAAGGAATTTTTCGAGAACAGGCCACACCAGTGGGGAGTTTTCCTGCCAATGCCTTTGGGCTGTTTGATATGCACGGTAATGTCTGGGAATGGTGCCTGGATCACTGGCACGAAAATTACGAGGGCGCACCGACCGATGGAAGTGCCTGGATCGAAGGCGGAGACAGCACTAGAAGGCTGCTGCGGGGCGGTTCCTGGGACAACGTTCCGAGGTACTGTCGCTCTGCGTACCGTGACAGGGACGTCGCAGACGGCAGGTACAGCTACATCGGTTTCCGTGTTGTGAGTTCTTCGCCGAGGACTCTTTAGCCCTCTGCCCTATAGTACTCTTGCACTCTTCCCTTCTCCCTCGCGCGAAGCGCGATCAAAAATTGAAGCTGAGGAGTCAGGAGTCAGGAGTCAGGAGTCAGGAGTCGGGAGTCAGGAGTCAGGAGGTGGTGAGACTTGAAACCATTCTGTATTCTGCATTCTGCATTCTGTATTCTGCATTCTGCATCCTGTATTCTGACTCCTGTATTCTCTCTACTCCCCCCTCCCCACCCCCCTCACATACCCCTCCAACAACCGACTCACCTCCTCCAACTGCCGATTTAACGCCTCGCTCCTGCCATACTCCAAATCATTCGCCAAAATCAAATAATATCGACACTCCTCTAAAGATCCCTGTGCAATATTGAGAAAGCGCAGTTTATCCGCCCGACCCCGTTTCTTAAAACCCTCAGCAATATTGGCAGGAACAGACACACACGCTCGTCTTAACTGAGAAGTCAACCCATACATCTCCGATTTAGGAAAGGCCGCACTGTAAGCGTAGATAGCCAGAACAAGCTGATGCGCTTTCTGCCAAACCACCAAATCCTTAAAGCTCTTTGCAGGCGATCGCTCCATCCCCCCCACTCCTGAATTCTGACTCCTGACTCCTGACTCCCTATTTATGCCCACTTCATGAGGACAGAAGTTCACCCAAGAACCAGATAGCTTGGTACGTTCGCGGAAGAGTTGTCTGGCCCTAACAATTTTGGATTTTAGATTTGCGATTTTGGATTGGCCTGAGCTTTTGTCACAAGCACCGTGGCAAACTCTATGATTGCTGAGTAACTGGTGTTTGCTGTTTCAGCTTAGATCTGTTTATGCCAACCGCAAATCAGGCGATCACCTGCGTTAGAGTTTGCCAAATGCTTTCAAACGGGTATCAGCCTATTCATCTGCTTCGATACAATTCAAATACTAAGGTCATTTTTATCTTGGCTGGTAAAACAGAAAGTATAGAGATTCTCATTTTTGATGATGGGCAGTGGAGGTTTAACGATGAAGCCTGACTTTAGCCAAATGAGTCGTCAAGAGCTGCGGGCCTACGTTCTGGCTCACCGAGATGATGATGAGGCGATCGCCGCCCTGATTAGCCGAGGCAACCCAAACGCCCCCAAATATCCCTTTCCTCAGACCGAAGCAGACTTGAGGCAGATGGATGACTTACTGCGACAGAAGCTGAACCAGCAGAATTCTGGCTAATCAAACGGCCTACTCTCGGTGGAGGTCAACCGATATGGCGGAAAAACTAACCTTTCGATACGACCGGGTCGGGGATATTCTCTACATCGACAAACGCTCCCCCTACGCCGAGCAAGACTCCGAAGAGCTGGGAGACGACATCATCGCCCGCCTCAACTCCACCTCTGGCGAGATTGAGAACCTGGAGGTTTTATTCCTCTCAAAACGCCTGTTCGATGCCTCTCTGCTGGAACTGCCGGTCATTGCCAGTTTGAGAATCGCTGGCTGAGTATCGCGTCAGTGGGAGATGGGGGCGATCGCTCCATCTCCTCCACTCCTGAATTCTGACTCCTGACTCCTGACTCCCTATTTATGCCCACTTCATAAGCACAGAAGTTCACCCAAGAACCAGATAGCTTGGTACGTTCGCGGAAGAGTTGCTGGCCCTGGCGATTTTAGATTTTGGATTTGCAATTTTGGATTGGTTGGTTTGCGAGGACGACAAGCTCTGCTTTGTTGACATTTGGTAGGATGTAGACGTATCACCTTCAGATGAACATCTATGGCAGAGGCGATTCTGGATAGCCGTGTGCTCGATTCCCTGTCCAACTATTTGCGCCATCTCTACGGTCAGCGGTTAGCAAGGCTAGTCCTATTTGGCTCCCACGCCCGAGGAGACGCGACGCCCGAATCGGATATCGACGTGCTGGTTGTCTTGAAAGGAATCGTCAACCCTTCCGAAGAAATTAAGCGCACCAGCGAATTCATTGCCAATCTCTGCTTGCAAGAGAATATCGTCATCTCTCGCATTTTTACTTCCCAAGAACGCTACGAGACAGAAAACAGTCCCTTCTTTCTAAACGTGCGGCGGGAAGGTATTCCTCTTTGAATTCTCAATGTTTGAGGCTGCTTCAGAAAGCTCAGCGAAGCTTAGATAGCGCAAAGCTTATGGCTGACAATGGCTTCTACGAGTTTTCAGTATCCCGTGCTTACTATGCAATGTTCTATGTGGCTGAAGCGTTTCTCTTGGCTCAAGACCGCCGCTTTTCTAGCCATGCAGCCGTGATTGCTGCCTTCGGGCAACATGTCGCGAAACTAGGTCTTGTGCCCGTGGTATTTCACAGATACTTGATTGATGCCCAGGATCTCCGAATTCGAGGCGACTATGATGTAGATGCAGGGCTGAGCCAAGAAGATGCCCAAGAGCAAATCGACTTAGCACAGGAATTTTTGTCTCTAGGGTGGTCTGCATTCAACAGGTTTAACGATGAAGCCTGACTTTAGCCAAATGAGTCGTCAAGAGCTGCGGGCCTACGTTCTGGCTCACCGGGATGATGATGAGGCGATCGCCGCCCTGATCAGCCGAGGCAACCCAAACGCCCCCAAATATCCCTTTCCTCAAACCGAAGCAGACTTGAGGCAGATGGATGACTTACTGCGACAGAAGCTGAACCAGCAGAATTCTGGCTAATCAGGCGGCCTACTCAAAAATTCTGTTGAGGGCAAAGAAACAAATATATCGATAATCGCCAGATTCAACAACGGTGACGTGTTACTGACGACGGGCATAATTCAGGTCTTCTTCGAGTTCCGTTTCTGAATAGTGCCGACTAATTTGGCGATCGCCCAACAGCTCCCCAAATTGACGATAATCCAGTTTTGCCAGTTCACAGGCTTTACCAAACGAAAGCAACACCTGATCATAGAGAGCGATCGCCCGCACCCAGCCGTCAGCCCATTCGCCATTTGGTCTACGGCACGCCCCTCGGTGTGCAAACCACCATTCACACCCTTTAGTTGAAACTACAAAACCTCTCGGCCCATGAAAGGTCGCAGCACCTCTGGAATTCGCACCGTGCCATCCGGCTGCTGGTAGTTCTCCAGGATCGCCGCCATCGTGCGCCCGATCGCCAGCCCCGACCCGTTGAGGGTGTGTACCAACTGGGTGCCCTTCTTGCCCGCTTCCTTGAACCGGATGCTGCCCCGCCGCGCCTGAAAGTCGCCGCAGTTGGAGCAGCTTGAGATCTCCCGATACTTGCCGGAGGAGGGCAGCCATACCTCCAGGTCGTAGGTCTTCATGGCGGAGAAGCCGATGTCGCCCGTACAGAGTTCCAGCACCCGGTAGGGCAGCTTCAGGGCTTGCAGAATCGACTCGGCCTGGGTGGTGAGGGTTTCCAGCTCGTCAAAGGACGTGTCGGGGTGGACGAACTTGAACAGCTCCACCTTGTTGAACTGGTGCAGGCGAATCAGCCCCCGCGTATCCCGTCCGTAGCTGCCCGCCTCCCGCCGGAAGCAGGGGGTGTAGGCGCAGTGGTAGATGGGTAACGCGTCGCTGGCCAGGATTTCGTCGCGGTAAAGGCTGGTGACGGGCACTTCGGCGGTGGGGGTGAGCCAGAGGTCGTCGCGATCGCACTTAAAGCTTTCGTCCGCAAACTTGGGCAACTGCCCCGACGTGGTGAGGGACTGGGTGTTGATCAGAAATGGCGGCATCACCTCCACAAACCCGGCCTGGATGTGGTGGTCGAGCATGAACTGGATCAGCGCCCGCTCCAATGCCGCCCCCGCCCCCAGCAGGGTGACGAAGCGGCTCTGGGCAATGCGGGTGGAGCGCTCGAAGTTGAGGATGCCCAGCTTTTCGCCAATTTCCCAGTGGGGCAGGAGGCGATCGCTATCCTCCGGCAGGTACTCGTCCCCCCAGCGGCGAATCTCCACATTGTCGTCTTCGCTGCTGCCGACAGGGGTGGTTTCACTGGGCAGGTTGGGAATGGTCAGCAGCAGAGTTTCAAGCTGCTCGCGGATTTGCCGCTCCTGGGGTTCCAGCTCGCCAATCTGGGCCTTGAGCTGGTTGCCTTCTTCCTTGAGCGCCTGAATTTCCTCGCCCTTGGGGTCGGCTCCGGCCTTCATTTTTTGCCCCACCCGCTTGCCCACCTCGTTGCTGCGGGCCTGCAACTCGGAGCGGGTCACCTCTAGCTGCCGCTGCTGCTGGTTAAGGTCTAAAATTGACTGCAAATCATAGCCGCCGCCCCGTAGGTTGAGGCGGGCCTGCACTGCGTCTGGGTTTTCCCGAATCTGCCGAATGTCAAGCACGGGCGCTCCTGGCGTCTTATACGTGGTTCCGTTACCAGAATACGGTATCAGCGCGGCTATGTGCTGGGCGATCGCAGAGCAGATTCACCATGCCGCATCTCTCTGTTCACCATCAACGCACTTTATGAATCAGTCCAGTCCCGATCAGCCCAGTCCAGGAAAAACCATGCGCGAGCGAATGCTTGCTGGAGAGCCATATATCGCTACAGATCCGGAACTTAGCGAGATGTACCTGCGGGCACAGCGGCTCCTGCACAGGTTCAATGCCTCTTTTCCTGATGCCCTAGCGGAGCGTCAGTCCCTCCTGCAAGAGTTGTTGGGATCGCTGGGGGCAAATGCTGAAATTCAGCCGCCCTTTCGGTGCGACTACGGCTGCCATATTTTTGCGGGGGAACGCCTTTACATCAACTACGATTGCGTCATTCTCGACTGTAATGTGGTGCGCCTGGGCGATCGCGTCCTGATTGGCCCCAAAGTGCAAATCTACACCGCCACCCATTCCCTGGATCCGGCGGTGCGTGACGGTGGATGGGAGTATGCCCTCCCCGTTACCATCGGCAGCGATGTGTGGATTGGGGGCGGAAGCATTATTTGCCCCGGCGTTACCATTGGCGATGGCTCCACAATTGGGGCCGGAAGCGTGGTGACGCGGGACATTCCCCCCAACGTGCTGGCTGTGGGCAACCCCTGTCGGGTAGTCCGCAACTGCGTTCCTCCCCGTTAAGGATCGTGAACCAAATAACCTGTCATGATCCGACCTGTAGGGGTATGGAATTTCATGCGCCTATCCAGGAATTTCACCTGAATTAAATTCAGGGCAAATGGCCCTTTGCCCCGATGTCGTCTGGTAAGAGCATCTTCCAAAATCGCCCTATTCCTCAGGCTGCTCAGTTTGCCCTTCAGCCTCCTTTTTGTGGAAAAACAGCCGATAGACGAGGAACATCACCGTCCCCAGCAGCACGAGCTGAATCGACCAGGCAATGATCTCTAAAAGAATGCTAATGGTGCCCAAAAGGGCGATCGCCCCGGCCACCAGCACCAACAGTTGGCCAATGCTGGGCAGGCTTAAAAACCAGGCTCCAAAGGCTGTTACTCCAGAATCCTCTGGGGTTGATGAAAGGCGCTGAGTTTCCTCAATGGGCGGGGATCCAGCGGCGGGGGGCGGCGGGCTAAAGGTGATCGAAGCAGAAGCAGGGTCGGGCGAGGCTGAAGCGTTCCCGGACGGATGAAACTCTTGGGGATTCATGATGACGGATTGGAAATGATGGATTCGGGATGACAAAGCGATAAGGATCGACTCACACTGACAAACTCAGGGATGGTCAGGTAAGTAGTTAAACAAATTTATTTCCTTGGCGGTGTGGCCCTCGGCAGGGCACAAATCCCAAGGTGTGATTAATTTTGATTGAGCGCTTAACGGTATGAATGGCGATCGCCAGTACCGACTGTAGGAGCATTTTGTGAAACGCCGCCACACAATCTAAATGACAAACTCACGATATAGCCCTGGGCTTAGGTTTGCGGGGGAATCCTCCGCAGCACGGGAGATTCACCTGTTTTAATGTCCTAATACCAAAACGTCGAGCTATCCATGCAAAACACTGGAGCTGGCTGGGCTGACAGTCCAGGCGCTCCTGAAAACTGGCATATCCAGGGCGATCGCCCCCACCATACACAGATAGGATACAGGGTAATGGATGATAGACGAGCAAATCCAGGAATGAGTTCTATTTGTAAGTTACTTTTGTGAGGGAATTGTCATGATGAACAAGCGATGGGCTTTGATACCCACGACCCTCCTCCTGGTGGGAATCGTTACTTTGACCGCAACAGTAGCCCAGGCCCAAACCGTGCGGACTCCCATTCAATCAGGGTACACGTCGCGCGGAAATTCGGGTGGTCCCCAATCCGGCCAGTGCGGTTTCACTGCCGCCCAGCCCAACCTGCGGCTTGAGGTCACCGAACCCCTGGCTTCCCTGCGGTTTCGGGTTGAAGGTGGCGGTGCCCCCACCCTGATGATTACCAACGGGCGAGGCCGCAGCGAGTGTGTCATGTCCGACAACCTGTCGGGGGGCACGATTGAGCTGCCAGGGGTCTGGGAGCAGGGTGTTTATGATGTCTATGTGGGCGATCGCAGCGGCAACAGCCATTCCTATACCCTATCCATTAGCCAGGAGTGACATTTTCCCACCGCTAGCCCTACCAGGTACAGCGCAGGACTTATCGCTCCCCGGCCTCATAGGTCAGGTCAATCTCGTACGTCCTGGGCTGACACATCTACCACGTCCACATCCACCGTTCCAGGGGGCGTCAGCCGATTAAAGTGGCCTTTTTCGACCTTGATGGGTTCACTACAGCTAGGGCAGCGCAACTGGGTTCCGTTCAACCCCACAAATTCATGCCGACAAACGGGGCACTGATCTTCAACGAGGTTGCGCTGCAACCACCAGCGAAATCCGATGAATGCCACAATGGGAGCCAGCAGCAGCAGCCCAAATAAGATAAAGACCGATTTCACCAGCCACCCCAAACCAATCGAGCCAAGCAGCCAGACCACAGCAATGATGGTCAGCCAGAAGCTCAGGCCAGATAGGTTGATTTGGAGACCTCGGAAGTCACCTTGGTTCACGGAATTACTCCTAATGGGTCTGTTCACCCAGACTAGCGTTTCCATCGAATTTCATCAACACACCAGAGAAGTACTCCCCTCCAGGAGCATCTTACGGGGTAATTAGGGTCTGCAAATACTGACGAAAGGCGGCCTTGCCAAACTGATCGACGGCCTGCTGCCGGAGCCATTCCCCGTCACAGCGGCGATCTGTCTTTTGCAGCATTTCAATACAGGCAACGGCAACCGCCTCGGGGTCACGGTGGGGCACCCGCCAGCCCAGCGCACCGTCCTGCAGCGGGTCGGCAGAGCCATCATCATCCCCCGCTAAAACCGGCACCCCACAGGCCATGGCCTCCAGATAGACGATGCCAAAGCCCTCCTGGGACGGCATCACGTAGGCATCCGCCAGTCGGTAATGGTCGCGGAGCTGCTCGATGGGCACGAATCCGGCAAACACCACCCGATCGCCCACCCCCAGGTCTGCCGCCAGTTGGGCCAGTCGGGGCTGATCGTCCCCCCGGCCAATCACCAGATACTTCACGTTAGGAACGGCCTGGGCGATCGCCGCCAGCGCCCGGATGGTCACGTCCACCCCTTTATAGGCATCCCCCGGCCAGAGGCGGGCCACCGTCATCAGCACCGTGGCCTCGTGGAGCTGGTAGCGGTCTAGCAGCTCATGGGACTTCGATCCGGGGGTAAATACGGTTTCGTCAACCGCACAGGGCAGCAGCTTGAAGCGGTTTGGATCGAGGTGGTTGGCAGCACAGGCGCGATCGCGGGTATAGCGGCTGATTGTCCAAATCTCATCGGCCTGACGCAGCGCTTGCTGCACGGGTTCGGGCAGGGGCTGCCACACTTCTTTACCGTAGGTGAGCACCGTGTAGGGAATGCCCAATCGACCACACAAGACCTGCGTCAGGCGGGCCAGCAGAATATGGCCACAAAATACGCGGCGAGGTTGTTGCCTCAGCAAATGAAGCAGTAGGGCCGCGGAAAACTGCAGGCGACCCAGGCTGAGCCATTGGCGTCTGAAGTAGTAGAACTGGAGGGGCGATCGCTGGAAAGGATGGTCCCCATTGGGGCGGTCCCGTAGCGAAAAGACATGGGCGGTTGGCCGATTCGGCAGCGCCAGATAGGCCTGCAAAATATCCTGCACATAGGATTGGATGCCCCCTTCCCGCTCAAAAATCTCCAGGAACAGAAACAAATCCAGGGTCGTTGATGAAGTAGCTGTGTTGGGCATGGCAGCAGGGTAGGGTGGGTGAGTAGGTGATGAACGAGGTGGGGCGATCGCCCCCTCGATACCGGTCGGTCGTGACCTTCCCTACTCTTCCCGATTTACCCAATTGGCTAATCAACTCACATGCTTGGCCCTACCTGCTTCGCCGCCCATCAGCGGCGGCCTTTCCTGAACTAACCAGGGAGGATCCGTGCTTCACAATTAACAGACAATTCCTGCCGTCATCGAACCGTTCATAAACAACCCGGTCGGCTAGCCGCCGCAGCAGAAACCATCCATACCCACCCAGCCTCAGTGTGCCGGGTTTAGGCTCCTCCAGCGCATCGGGGTTAAACGGCTTTCCCCAGTCCCAAATGCGAATCTCGATGTGGTCTTCCCACAGGGCCAGGTCAATATCAATGGCAGTATCATCAGGAAGCTCGTGGTGGGCATGACGCACCGCGTTTGTAAAACCTTCGGCTAGAGCAAGATTGAGGGGGTAGATCTGATGCTCAAGCCACACGGGGTTAACCGTACTTCTGTAACAAAACTGACGAAACCACGACTGAACGTAGTTGAGAACCGAAAGTTGACTTTTTACGGTCAGGTGATCTTGCTGCGGCATTGATCGTGCCCAAAACTCACCGACATGGTGGATGTATTAGAACAGGTTTATCAGAACCCGCCTTCACCGTTACATAGTTTGCAAGTCAATTAAAACATGGTTTTTCCAAAAATGGGGCTTGGTTTGTCCCATTGTTCGCTGTCTAGCCGCCTTTGGATTGGGTGAAATTGGGCTAAACCCGCCTAACTGCTGAAGAGCACCGCCTGAGCTAGGTCTGGAGAGCAAATTGCCTACCCCCAGACCAGAGAACAAGTCTAGCCCAGAGGTAGGCGATGGAATACCGCAGTCTAGAACAGGCCCAGGGTGAGGGATTCCCGGATGGGGAACGTAGCGCCGATGCCGAGCCAAAGGGTGGCAAGGGTACCGAACATGAAAACCGTCGTAGCTACAGGACGACGGAAAGGGTTCTGGAACTTGTTGACGTTTTCGATGAACGGCACCAGCATCAAGCCGAGGGGAATAGCGGTTTGTAGGGCCACACCCAGCAGCTTGTTAGGGACGATCCGAAGGATTTGAAACGCTGGGTACAAATACCACTCTGGCAGGATTTCCAGAGGCGTTGCAAAGGGATCAGCGGGTTCGCCAACCATCGCCGGGTCGAGAACTGCGAGGGCAACAACGCAGCCAATCGTCCCCAGGATGACGACAGGGAAAATGTAGAGCAGGTCGTTGGGCCAGGCAGGCTCACCGTAATAGTTGTGCCCCATCCCCTGCTTCAACTTTTCGCGAAGCTTTGGATCGCTCAGATCCGGTTTCTTGAGGGTTGCCATACGTATTAGGAATTCCTTAAACGAACTTGGACGAATGCGTCGGCTAACTCCGATGCATTAGCGACCTGGATCGGTAACAATGCGACCGACCGGCCAGTTTACAGCGGACCAGAAATACCCTGCTTGCGAATCATCAGGAAGTGCAGCAGCATGAAGACCGCAATCAGCCAGGGGAGGACAAAGGTGTGGAGGCTGTAAAAGCGGGTCAGCGTGGCTTGCCCAACGCTGCTACCGCCGCGAATCAGCTCAACCATCAACCCGCCAACCACGGGAATGGCTTCTGGAACGCCGGATACAATCTTCACAGCCCAGTATCCCACCTGATCCCAGGGCAGGGAGTAGCCAGTTACCCCAAAGGACACGGTGATGACTGCGAGGACAACGCCCGTCACCCAGGTTAGCTCACGGGGCTTCTTGAAACCTCCAGTGAGATAGACCCGGAAGACGTGGAGAATCATCATCAGCACCATCATGCTGGCCGACCAGCGGTGAATTGAGCGAATGAGCCAGCCGAAGTTCACATCGGTCATCAGGTATTGTACAGAGCTGAAGGCTTCGGTGACGTTGGGCTTGTAGTAAAACGTCATGGCAAATCCAGTGGCGAACTGGATCAGGAAGCAGGTCAGCGTAATACCACCGAGGCAGTAGAAGATGTTGACGTGGGGGGGAACGTATTTGCTGGAAATATCATCGGCGAGCGCCTGGATTTCCAGACGTTCCTGGAACCACTGATACGCTTTTGAATCTGTTACTTGCTTAGTAAACATCGAAGAACAAAAGGTTAGTCTAAGGGACTGTGTGACTGTAATAAAAAATGTAACATAGCTACCAGGCAGATCTCACCGCCAAACCAGTCATTATCAAGTGTTCAGTGACGATGGCTTAGGGGGTTATGGCCTCGGCAAGGGGCGGGGCGATCGCCATTTCTGCTGGGCAAGTTGGGCTTGGACGGAGCTGACTTTCTCTGAGATTTTGTAACAAAAGTTCATAGATTTCCGGTCTGGGCGTTTGCCCAAGTGCCCTTCTCCCTCCCCATTCGATGGTTCTAAATTAAACCCGTAGCGAGAATCTTTTGATCAGCGTTAGAATCCCCATCATGAGAAAATTTTTGGTTCCTGTCGTCTTATCATTCATTGCGCTATTCGTTGCCGCTGGGGTACTGGTGGGCCAAGCTGCTCCTGGGTGGGCCTATCCCTACTCAGAGGAGCATAAGCTGCTCAGTGAAGTCTGGCGCATCGTGGATCGGGCCTATGTGGACGACACGTTCAACAACCAAAATTGGTGGTACGTCCGGCAGCGGGCACTCAAGCAGCCGCTTCCCGACCGGGAGTCAACCTATCAAGCCATCGAGCAGATGCTGGCCAGTTTGGACGATCCGTTTACCCGCTTTCTGGAACCCGATCAGTATCGCAGTCTGCAAACTACCACGTCGGGAGAGCTGACCGGCATTGGTCTGCAAATTACCCAAAATGCCGATACGGGTTTGCTCCAGGTGATTGCCCCGGTGGCAGGGTCACCCGCAGAGCAGGCGGGAATTTTGCCTGACGACCAGATTCTGCAAATTGATGGCACGTCCACCATTGATTTATCCCTCGACGAAGCTGCAGAACGGATGCGGGGGCCAATCGGTACCAAAGTTATGCTCAAAATTCAGCGGGAAGCCACGTCTCCTCAGGAGCTAGAGCTGGAACTGGTGCGCGATCGCATCAGCCTCAACCCGGTTTTCTCTGCCCTCCAGCCCCAGGAAAATGGTTTGAACATTGGCTACGTTCGCCTCAGCCAGTTCAACGCCAACGCCACCGAAGAGCTGATGGAGGCTGTGACCGAACTGGAAACAGCAGGCGCGACTGCCTACATCCTCGATCTGAGGAATAACCCCGGCGGTCTGCTGCAGGCAGGTATTGAAATTGCCCGGCTCTGGCTGGATCAGGGAACGATCGTCTACACAGTGAACCGCTACGGTATTCAGGATAGCTTTGACGCCAACCACCGGGCGATTACCGACGCGCCTCTGGTGGTTCTGGTGAATCGAGGTACCGCCAGCGCCAGCGAAATCCTTTCGGGGGCGCTCCAAGACAATGGGCGAGCCAAACTGGTGGGGGAAAAAACCTTTGGCAAAGGGCTGATTCAGTCGCTGTTTAATCTGCCGGATGGGTCAGGGCTGGCGGTGACGGTGGCCAAGTATGAAACCCCGGCCCACCACGACATCAACAAGCAGGGCATCATTCCAGACGTTACCGTGCCGACGGAGCTGATGCGGTTTGACCAGGTTGCCACTCCGGCGGATCGGCAGTTTCAGGCAGCGGTTGACCTCCTTCAAAATACTGTGGTGTTAGCAGGTGCAGCCTAGTTCGAGCCGAACCTATCACGACCCGCTGCACGGCGCGATTACCCTCAGCCGCCTTGACCCAGTCGAGGATCTGCTGATCCACCTGATCGATACCCCAGCTTTTCAGCGGCTGCGGCGCATTCGCCAGTTGGGGCCAGCCAGCCTCACCTTCCACGGAGCCGAATCTTCGCGGTTTACCCATTCCCTGGGGGTGATGGCGATCGCCCGTCGCGCCTTTGACCAGCTTGCCCACACCCATCCCATTCTGAAGCCCCACCGGGCCATTGTGCTCTGTGGCGCGTTGCTGCACGACATTGGCCACGGCCCCTTCAGCCACACCTGCGAGACGGTGTTTGGCTGCCATCACGAGCATTGGACGATGCGTATCCTGGAAGAGTCTGCCCCCGTTGCCGCCCTGCTCAACCAGTACAGCGATCGCCTCCTCCCCGATCTGCTCTGCGTCTATCGCAAGCAGCATCCCGTGCCTCTGGTCTGGCAACTGGTGTCGAGTCAACTAGATTGCGATCGCCTGGACTACCTGATGCGGGACAGCTATTTCACAGGCGCGCCCTACGGCAAGCTCGACCTGGATCGCATCCTGGCCGCCCTGCGCTACGACCCGCCCACCCAGCAGCTTGTGGTGGCCGAGAAGGGGCTGGCGGCCATCGAGCACTACCTGATTGTGCGGTACTTCATGTACGCCCAGGTGTATAACCATCCCAAGAACCTGGCCGCCACCTGGCTTTTGGAGCAAGCCTTCCAGCGGGCTGGCCAACTGCTCCAGCAGGGAAAAATTTCCGCAGACGACACCCTGACTGCCTGGCTCCAGCAAAACTGCAACGAGCTGCCCCTGCACCAGTACCTGGGGGCTGATGATGGGGTTTTGACCTACCATTTACAGCGGTGGCAGGAATCAGCCGACCCCATCCTGGCGGATCTGTGCCGCCGATTTCTGGATCGCGACCTCCTGAAAGCCCTGGACGTTACCGACTTAAGCCAGGAAGCCCGTACTCACTTGCTGCACACCACCCGCAGCCAGCTAGCGGAAACCAACACCCTTGCCGCTACCGCCGTTGACGTCTACGTAGGACTGAAGCGCACCCGCAGCAGCGGCTACACCCTTTATCAGCGCGGCATCAAGCTCCATACTCAGGACGGACTGCACGAGATTAGCGAGCGATCGCCCCTGATCAAAACCCTCATCCAGCCCTACGAACGCCACTGGCTCCTCCACCCCCGCAGCGTTACCCCCCAGCCCAGCCCAGCTAAAACCCAAAATCACGTCTAGTTGCTAGTTGGATTAGAGACTGAACATCCCGTCAGATCAACGTCCTGTTTACGCGTAAGTAGCACTGCATTGAAAAACGAAGGTTAGAGAACCGGGGGCGCGCGCCCGGTTCTCTAATATGAATTTAATTGTGCTGACCTACTTATAGCCCTACGGGCCAAGGTTTGAGCGTCCTAACGTGAAAGCATAACGCTACATGATGTAGTTGCAGGCTAGAAGCCAGCGCGACGAAAGGCTTTGGGACAATTCACATCAGGCGTAAATCTAAAATCCAAAATTCCCAATTACGGCAAAATGCACCAGAAATACTGCCAATCACTCGCGGCGCTCGCATTGCCCACCGCATCCTTAGCCCGCACCTGCCAGCGATGGAGCAGATAGGTTTTGCTCTGGGCCGACACGTCCAGACTGGTGCTGCTGGTGGTTTGGTTAATTACCGTCACCCACTGCGGGTCACCTGCCGGATTGGTCTCCACCGAGGGGGCTTCCTCCCGCTGCAGGGTCACCGCATACTCCACTGGGCCACTGGGGTCAGTCACCCCATTCCAGCGAAGCACCACCGGACTTTGCTCACACACCAGCGGTTCCGTTTGCTTATTGGCACCGGGGGCGATCGCTTGAGGCGTGTCAGGGGCGGCGGTGTCGTTAGGGGGCTGCACCACGGCCACCGAGACCTGGCGGGTTATCTGCTGACCGTCACCATTTTCGGCCACCAGGGTGTAGGTGGTGGTTTCCCTGGGCGAGACGGTGAGGCAGTTTCGGTTAGATGGCTCCAGGGGACGGACGCCGCCCGCTGCATCCTGGAGCGAAACGCGGGTGGCGTTGGCAACGCCATAGCAAAGCTCAGCCGGTTCTCCAGGGGCGATCGCCTCAGCCTGGGACCGCTCCAGAAGCAGAATCTGTGGGGGAGCAGCCTCTACCTCAGCCTGTTGGGGAACGCCCACCCCCCGCAGGCCAATGGCGCGATCGCCCCCCGACCCACCGTCGCGAATCATCAGGGTATTGGCGCGATCGCCGCCGCTTTGGGGAGTAAAGGCCACGGTGACCGCACAGGACGCCCCTGGCCCAATGCCACTGGCGGTGCAGGTTTCCTCCACAATGCGAAAGTCTTCCCCCGCTTCGGCTAGCTGCAGGCTCTCAATACGCAGCGGCCCACTGCCCTGGTTGGTAATTGTCACCGCTTCCTGGGTGGTACTGCCAACGGCGCGATCGCCAAACGCCAGGGGATTGGGGGCAATGGCCGGAGCCGCCGCCGGTACGGGTGCGCCACTGCCGCTGAGGGCTACCCGCCGGGGACCGTTGACCGCATTATCGGCAATGACGAGCGCAGCTGAGTAGTTGGCCGCCCGTGTGGGGGAAAATTCCACCGTAATCTGGCAACTAGCCCCCGCTTCCAGCTCAGCACGACTGCACTGGTTGTTGACAATGCGAAACTGGCCGCGATCGCCCTCGATATTGATCGCTCCTACCTGCAGCACCCCACCGCTGGTATTGGTGAGCGTGATGGTGCGGGCAGGGATAGAACCCACCATGTGGCGGCCAAATCCTACCGAACCGGGCGAAACCCCTGGGGCCGCAAGCTGGGCGGTGGCCGTTGTGGCGATTGTCCAGCCATAGTTGCCGGTGCTGTCGGTGACCACCAGGTCGGCGGTGTAGTCCCCCGGTGTGTCTGGGGCAAACCCCACCGTCACTTCACAGGTACCCCGCTGCTCCAGGGTCTGCCCGGTGCAGCCGTCGCTGAGAATCTTGAAGCGATCGCCCTTTTCCCCCGTAAACTCTACCCGCCCTACGGTAAAAGACACCGCACCGCTGTTGCGCAGGGTCATGACCTGGGGCGGCACGTCTTTAGCGCTAATCAACTGCGGCTCAAAGGTTAGAGGGTCGGGGGACAGGCTGGCCTGGGGCACTTCACCCACGCCCCGCAGGGTAACGGCCCGCAGGCGATCGCCATCCCGGCTGAACAGGCTCACGGTGGCGGCCCGTGCGCCGGTGTTCTGGGGGGTGAAGGTGGCTTCAATGGTACAGGTTTCATCTGGAGGGAGGGGACGGGCCGTACAGTCTTCAGTGATGGCAAACTCCTCCGGTTCACCCCGCGTCAGGGCAACTGAGCCGATGGTGATGGGCAGGGAGGTGGTGTTGCGCACGGTGATGTCACGGGTTCGGCTGGTGGTTCCCAGGGTTTGGGGCGGAAAGTTCAGCGCCCCCGGACGCACCGCCAGATCCGACGGACGCAGCACCAGCCCAATCAGCGCCCCCACCAGCCCCACGGCGATCGCCCCACCGCCCCAAAACAGCCACTTCAGGGGCAGACGGCGGGGGGTTACCAGGGTGGCAATGGGCGGTAGCGGCTCGGCCTCGGCCTCATCCGACTCAGGGGGCGGCACCGCTTCCAGGAACTGATTCAGGTTATGCTGGCTCACCGCCGCACCCGGGTAGTCGTCCAGCTCCAGACGAATTTGCAGCGCCTGACTCAAAAAGGTTTGGGCGCTGAAGCTATCTTCCATCAGCAGGGCACGGCTGCCCAACTGATGCAGGGCAAAGGCTTCGGCGGGGCGATCGCCCACCATTCGTGCGGCCTGCAGCCCCAGCGTCCAGCAGTGCTGCCACTGGCCCCACTGCCCCCCCAGGTATAGAACCGGGTCAAGCAACTGGGCCAGCCGGAGCACCCCCATCCAGCGATCGGCGGCGGCGGCCAGCTCCATCACCCGGCGCACGGTGTTGCTTTGGTTAAGAATGGCCTGGGGCTGGGTCTGACGCTGAATCCAGTTCTGCAGATAGGCCACCGTGCGCTCAACCCAGGGGTTTAAGTCCCAAATTTCCTCGAGCGGCTGCAGCAGATTGTGGGCCAGCCGATAGCGATCGCCCTCCGGCCACACCAGCCCCCGATCCACCAGTTCGTTAACTGGAGCTAAATTTGGTAAGGCCGCCAGCGCCTGGAGGTGGTCGGGGTGGAGCGACTCATCCCCCAGCATGGTCAACACCGCCAGCACCCGTCGCTCGGGGTCGGGCAGAGCGGTACTGGCACGGATGGTCAGCATTTCGGGGGAAAATCCAGCTTCGAGCTGTTGCACCAGCTCGGCGAAGGAGGTCTGCTGTTTGCGCACCAGGGCCGTGTGCTGGGCCAGCCGGTGGGGGTGGCCCTTCAGCAGGGTGCAAAGGGTTTCCACATCCCGATATTCTTCAGCGTGGAGCGATCGCTCCAGCCACTCTTCCACCAGGGCACGGGCATCGTGGACGGGCAAGCCCCCCACGGGAATGGCACAGCCCTCATTCCACAAACTACAGGAGGGGGCGGCCATCACCCACTGCACCCCTGACAGCGCCACCAGGGTTTCGACCTCATCCGCCGAGAGCCGCACATTGTCCAGCACCACAAGCACGGGTTTCCGGGCCAGGGCCTGAGCCAGCTCTGCTTCAGTGAGCTTTACGGGGGTGGTGCTGTCAATCTGGTAAAGACGGTCAAACAAATCCTGCACCACGTCAGTGGCGGGCAGTCGCCCCACGGTGCGATACACTCCCCCTTCTGGAAACAGGGAGGCCTGTTGGGGGTGATGCACCAGTGCCCGGAGCAGGGCGGTTTTGCCCAGACCATCTTCGCCGTAAAACTGGATAGGAGCGCCTGTTTGCAGGGCGGCGATCGCATCGCGCATTTCCTGATTACGGTTGAGGAGCCTTAGCATGGGCGGACAGGCAGCCCGGAGGGAGGGTAGGGGGCGATCGCGCAGCTCAAAGGCGGGCGGCTGAGGGGCCGGATTAATCAGCACCCCGTAGGGCGTGTCATAGGTCATCAGACGACCCACGGCAACCTGGTTTCGCGGCTCCCGGCCCGACAGATAGCGCTGGAGGATTTCCTCCGGATCGGGTAGGGCGGTGCTGGCCACAATCGGGTACGATAAGACCACTTCATCCAGCCAGTCAGGGGGGTCGGCTTCTCGCCGCAGCGCCGCCACCTGGAGGGTGTGGATTGACCGCAGCCCCAACTGGCTGATGCCCTGCTGCAAAAAGCGCAGCGTACTTTCCTGGTCAGGAACGGGGTCAGCGTACAGGTTGAGACAGAGGCGATTGCCTTCAACCGTAGCCTGCACCGCTACGCCCCTGGAGCGAAACGCTTGATGAACCAGTAGGGCGATCGCCTGAGGATCTCCCCGTCGCGCCGCCGCTAATAAATCAGTCTGGCTGGATTGAATGGCGTGAGTCGTCTGAACCATAGTCTGCAAACCCCCAAGATGAAAAAGGACAGCAGGCTTCCGTTAACCTGCACCCTGTGACGACATGACCCCCCGCATCCTCATATAAAGCTGAGGCTAAGCCCTATCCAAAGCCCTCCACGAGGGTTCTGGCCAGGTGCTCAAAAAGTATGGGCAAGAGGGCAAAACGCCTCCTGACTTCCCATGCAGGTCGTGCATTTATTATGAATTTCAGGCAAGAAAAAAAGACCTGAGCTGTGTCAGTGCTCAGAATGGAATAGTTTGAGCCAATCGACTGAATGGCACCTGGGGTGCGTCGCGGTATTTGCGTAGCTGTGGCGGTAGACGATGCCCTAATTCTGAAACCTGAATTTTGAAGCTGACGCGCCCCTCTCCCTATTCTATTTCGTCTCCAAACCTCCTCTGGGTTGGGAGGTGGAGTTTACCCTTGAAAAACTCCACTTCCCCAAATGGATTTGGTTGTTTTGGTCGATTTTTTAGATCGATTTCGTCAAAAATAAGCAGCCGTCAGCGGGATTCATCCGGACGGATTGGTGCGGTCGGCAGACAATTTTTCCGCTGACCTGCGGGCATAAAAACCGGCTAGCCCCAGGGCCACCAGGTAAATCCCAATGCCGATGCCATACACATGGTTGGCAATCAGGTCGTCCCACCGCATTAGCCCCAACTGCAGCAGAATGTTGTGCCAGTCGTGGAAGGTTTCATCCAGCCCACCAATCAGCGGCAGCTCGCGATCGCGCGCATCCCGTACATAAATCGACACATCCAAAAAGTTTTGCCCTGTCCACCAGAGGGCGATCGCGCTGGCAAATCGCTGGCGGGTCAGCCAGAAATAAGCACACAGGCCAGCGGGCACCATGATTTGAAACAGCGATCCCCCCAGAATCATCAGAAATCGCCCGAAGATGGCAAAAAACACGTGACCCGCCTCGTGAAAGATCAGGTTGACGCCGTGCAAAAACATCATCAGGGAATCGCGGTTGTTGAGAAATCCCTGGATGGTGTAATGGGGCGAGCCAAAGACGGTGTGCAGGGCCAGCCAGACCACCAGCGCCAGCTTGAAGGGGTTGAACGTTTCCAGAAACAGCAGCCCCAAATCCCGCTGGGGGGTGCGGCGGCTGGGTGGTGAGGGAGAGGGGCGGTGGGGCACAGTCGATGGCGGACGGGTGGGCGTTCCCTGCCGGTGGAAATCACTTTGGGAGCGATCGCATGGGGGCGGCGTATCCGCACTCAATGCCGAGTCCAGCGGTTGGTCGGTGGGCGATCGCCCCTCCAGTTCCACCTCCTCACTCCAGGCAAACCAGTCGAATCCTGGCTGCACAGCGTGAACCCGTACCACCGCCAGGTTGGCTACCTGAAGCCGCCCCAGCCCCCGGCGAATCAGCCCCATCAGCACGGCCTGGTCGGGCACCCGTTCCCCCTCCAGAGTAATCTCCAAACAACCCTGCTGATCTTGGGTAGCCGTCACGGTAAGGCCCTGGGAGGTGAGGGAGCGCTGGAGCAGGTGGGCGATCGCCTGGGCATCACCCTGGCGTGCCCGAGCAAGCAAGTCGGCTGGTTTCATGGCGTGGTCAGGCGAGTGGATCCACCATTGGATAGATGGCTTTCATATTGCTAGTTCTATCTTTAAACTGCCCACCCGGAGTGATTGAGGCATCGACTTACCTGTGCGAGAAATCTGGCAGACCGTCCGCGCACTGGCCCAGTTCGGAGTATGATAGGGCAGATTTTAGCCACCTAAATTTTTCCGACCTGACCCACTCCTATGGCTTTGCAACTGCGTGTTCATGTCCCACCCCATCCTTTAATTCAACACTGGCTGGGGGTTGCTCGCGACACAGGGACGCCCTCCGTCCTCTTTCGCAGCGCGATGACCGAACTAGGTCGCTGGTTGACCTACGAGGCGGTGCGCGACTGGCTGCCAACAATGGAGACCACCGTACAAACGCCCCTTGCCCCCTGCCCCGCAACATTTATTGATCCCAATACGCCCATCGCTGTGATTCCCGTCCTGCGGGCTGGGCTGGCCATGATGGAGGGGATTCAGGCGATTCTGCCTCTCTCATCTATCTACCACCTGGGGCTGGTACGGGATGAGGAAACCCTGGAAGCCAGTTGCTATCTCAATAAGCTACCCGACCAGTTTCACCCAGAGACCCGCGTTTTGATCAGTGAGCCAATGCTGGCTACGGGCGGATCAATTATGTCAGTGATGGAGGAGCTGACCCAGCGAGGGGTGGATGCGGGTTTGGTGCGCATTGTCTCAGTGGTGGCGGCCCCCCCGGCCCTGCAAAAGCTGGGGGCCGACTATCCTACCGTCAGAGTCTACACCGCCACCATTGACGAAAAGCTTAATGAGAAGGGGTTCATTGTGCCGGGGCTGGGAGATGCGGGCGATCGCACCTTTGGCACCTAGTTGGCGCAAGACGGGAAACGGCTACGGATACCGATCGCCTGACAAAGAGTTTAATTTGCAACTCAGTATATCCGTGAAGAAATATTTTATTCTTCCGGATCCCTGGTTTTCCGAGATTTAACTGATATGCCTACTTAAAGAGAACGTAGCGATTTAGACAAGATTGCCGAATGGGGCGTCTGTCCAGCCGGGAACTCTAAGGACGTAGAGTTCGCAGGTTAGAGACAGCTATGCCAAAGGATCGAGCCGGAAACTCAAAACGTAGTGCCCTCCGGGTGAATCACCAGTCGGGCAAGCAAGTTTATAAAGATTGGTTAGGCCCCGGGGATCGGGAAGATTACTATCGGCTCAAGTTTAAGAGCAGCAGTAACCTCGATATTTCCCTTCTCAGGCTAAAAGCGGATGCTGACCTGGAGGTATTAAACCGCCGGGGGCAGCGCATTGGCCAGTCCCACCGTTCCGGGAGAAAGCGAGAAGTGCTGAATCTCCAGGTCGATCAGGGGGTCTACTACATCCGGGTGGTGCAGCAGCAGGGCAAGACCCGCTACAAGCTGCAGTTGCAAACCAGCGAGGTCCTATCCACTACCCCCGCTGCGCCGACCCCCCAATCGCCGCCCTCAGATTGGCTCAACACGCTGCATCCCTTCGTCAACAAAATTCTAGAGCTAACCAATCTGCGTCGCAGCGAGTCAGGTCTCAACCCCCTGACCCTCAACCCCAACCTCAGTAATGCCGCCCAGATCCATAGTGAAGACATGGCGATCGCCGATTTCTTCTCCCATACCGGCTCAAACGGTTCGTCCCCCTTTGAGCGGATCGCCGCCAGCGGTTACGACTACGGCATCGCTGCCGAAAATATTGCAGCGGGATTCTCGACGCCAGAAGGCGTGGTGGATGGATGGATGAACAGCCCCGGCCACCGGGCCAATATTCTCAACCCCATGCTCAAGGAAATTGGGATTGGCTACTACTTCCTGGCAACCGACACAGGGACAGTGAATTATCACCATTACTGGTCCCAGTCCTTCGGCACACCGTCTAACTCACTGTTCATCTGATGCATCCAATGCACATTTGGCGAATCTTAGCTCTGATCTGGGTCACCTCAAATGCGGATTCTGGTTCTGACACCAGCGGTATTTGTGTGAAATGGTATCAATAGTTCATGAAGAACTTGCTGATCAGATGAAAATACCTAAACAAACCGCCGCCGGATCCTTTATTTGGCAATATATATAAGGGCTGTGCCATCAGGTCGCGATCGCCCCCGTCCTGGCAGGTTGCGGGTTTGGGTTACAAGCAGTTGCACAACCTGGGAGCGGTTATTGGCTCTAGGATTGTGGAGCAATTGGGGTGCTTCAGGCTGATTTGTGTATCGTCCAACCAATGTGAAATAGGAAGCATCACCCATGCAAAAGGTCTTATTTTTCCTGGGGGAACTCAGCGATGCCGATTTAGATTGGCTGATTACATCGGGCGAAAAGCGCGAGGTTGCCGCTGGCACCGTTTTAATTCGCGAAGCCCAACCCGTTGATGCCCTCTACATCTTGCTGGAGGGAACGCTGGTGGTTTCAGTAGAAGCCATGGGCGATCGCGAACTGGCCCGGCTCCATAGCGGCGAAGTTGTCGGCGAAATGTCTTTCATCGAATCCCGTCCCCCGTCGGCAACGGTCAAGTCCCTTGAGCAGTCTCTGGTTCTGGCTCTGCCCCGCCGCATGCTGGCCGCCAAGCTGGAGGAGGATGTGGGATTTGCCTCCCGCTTCTACCGCGCCCTAGCCATTTTGCTGTCCAGCCGACTCCGGGGCACGGTGAAACAACTGGGCGATGCCCCACCCCCCTCGTCCAACCACCGCAGCGGCTCAGAATCGGGGAATGGGGACGGGTTAGCTTCCAGGGCGATCGCCGAAACCCGCCTCCAGTACCTGATGGAGCAGTTGGGGGTGAAGCGCCGCTAGACCTGGGAGCGTTCGGTGGTCGGCGGCAGTTCGGGGCGGCGCTGGTAGGGCATGGGGATGTACTGCACCGAGGGGCGGCCCTTCTGGGGTTGTGGGTACAGATCCATCAGGCTGTAGATGGCCCTGGGCAGATTGGTGTTAACCGGTAGCCCCATTCCCTGTGCCTCTTCGGCGGAAATTGGGTAGTCGTGGGTAACCACGCCGGTTGTGAGTTTGTCGATGATGGTTTGAATGTTCTCCGGCGCGATTTTCTGCTGGGGGATACTGTCTTCCAGCAGCGCCCGCACAAATCGCTGCACCTGACTCTGCGCTTTCTGGGCCAGATCGGCCATGATCAGCGTCTGGTCGTCAATTTCGCTGATGGGCTTGTCGGCCACTACTTTGAGAACGCTGGCTGCCGGAAAGTTCCCCAACTGCGGATCGACGGGGCCTAAGACAGCGTTCTCATCCATGACAATCTCATCGGCGGCCAGGGCCAGCATGGTGCCGCCGCTCATGGCGTAGTGGGGCACAAAAACCGTCACCTTGGCCTGGTGGCGCAGCAGGGCGCGACCAATCTGCTCCGTGGCCAGCACCAGCCCACCGGGGGTGTGCAAAATCAGGTCGATGGGCACCTCCGGCGGCGTCAGCCGAATCGCCCGCAGCACCTGCTCTGAGTCTTCGATGTTGATATAGCGCGTGATGGGGATGCCCAGCAGGTTGATGGCTTCCTGCCGATGGATGAGCAAAATCGCCCGACTGCCCCGCTCCCGCTCAAAGGCTTGAATCGCCTGCACCCGCCGATTTTGCAATAGCCGCTGCTGAATGACGGGCTGTAGCGATGAAATCACCAGAAAAATGAGAAAAATATCAAAAAATCCCATGTCCACCCCACTTTGAGCATTTTTGCCGTTTTCCAGGTTATGAAGGAGGGTTAAGCACTCCAGCAAACGCAATTAATTATCCCAGAGGAATTAGCGATCGCGTCTTCCGTCTGTGGGGGAGAATAGAGAACCCCAGGCAGGATGTGGGTAAACATCACTCAATACTCCTGCAAGAATGGGCATAGTGCGCTCAGGTAAGGTGATTTGACTGGTTTAGATTTATTTCAAGACATGCGTCCCCTGGTGGCGATCGCCACCACCCCCGCAGGCATTCAGCGGCTCGCTCCCCTCTGCCGCGAAACCGGCATCGTGCTCTGGGTACCAGAAACCCTGGCCGATGCTTCGGGAACCCAGACCTACAGCGGGGCTTTGCGGGATCACCTCGCTCACCTGTGGGATTCTCACCAGGGCTTCATCTTCTGTCTGGCCACCGGGGCAGTAGTTCGGCTGATTGCGCCCCTGCTGCGGCACAAGTCCGAAGACCCAGCGGTGGTAGTGGTAGATGAGTCGGGGCGCTACGCCATCAGCCTGTGCAGCGGGCATCAGGGCGGTGCCGACCGGCTGGCCCAGGGGGTGGCCCACCTGCTGGGGGGCGTGCCCGTCCTCACGGGGGCGGCCAATGGCGGCCAGTATCCCAGCATCGACACCCTGGGCACTCCCTTCGGCTGGGTGAGGGGTTCCGGGGATTGGACGGGGGTAAGTGGGGCGATCGCCCGCCAGGAGTGGATAGAAGTCATCCAAGAAGCGGGGTCAACCCTGTGGCAAGAACACCTGCCCACTTCCCACCGCTTTCAGTTTGACTTTCCAGAATACGGCCCAGAGGGTCGGGAGAGCCGCCCTGCGCCGCGCGCCCGTGTCTGGATCAGTCCCGTCCAGCGTCGGTTCTCCCCCGACTCGGACATCCCCAAAGTCCAGTGGCATCCCCGCGTGCTGTGGGTGGGCATCGGCTGCGAGCGGGGTACGCCCCGGATTGTGATTGAAACCGCTCTCCAGCAGGTTTTCCAGGCTCACCATCTGGCAGAGGAGGCGATCGCCGGTATCGCCACCCTCGACCGCAAAGCCGATGAGGTGGGGCTGCTGGAGCTGTGTGGCGATCGCCGTTTCCCCCTGCGCTGCTTCTCGGCAGAAGCCCTCCGTCCGATTTCCGTCCCCAACCCATCCACCGTCGTCGCTGAGGAGGTAGGCACCCCCAGCGTCGCTGAGGCGGCGGCTATCCGGGCGGCGTCTCCCACTGACTCGCCTCTCCCTCTGAATTCGGAGAATCTTCGGGTTCCCAAGCAAATCTTCCGGATGGAGGGCCAACCGGGCGCAGTGACCCTGGCAATCGCCCAGGCCGATCGGGAATATACCGGACAGACTGGTCAGCTATTCCTGGTGGGCACTGGCCCAGGGGCTTTGTCCCAGTTGACTCCAGCGGCGCAGGTGGCGATCGCCCAGGCCGATGTCGTCATTGGTTACGGGCTTTATGTTGACCTGGTGCGATCGCTTCTGCGTCCCGGCCAAATTGTGGAAGCGCTACCTATCACCCAGGAGCGGCAGCGGGCCGAGCGGGCCATTGAGCTGGCCCAGTGGGGGCTGACCGTCGCCGTGATTTCCTCCGGCGACTGCGGCATCTACGGCATGGCGGGGCTGGTGTTTGAGCAGCTCCAGGCTCAGGGCTGGGACGGCAAGACGCCCGGTGTGCAGGTGTTTCCCGGTATTACCGCCCTCCAGGCCGCCGCCGCCCGCGTGGGCGCACCGCTGATGCACGATTTTTGCGCCATCAGCCTGAGCGACCTGCTCACCCCCTGGGAGGTGATTGAAACGCGCCTGCGGGCAGCGGCCCAGGCAGACTTTGTCACGGCGCTGTACAACCCCAGATCCAAAACTCGGGTGGAACAGGTGGCGATCGCCCAACAAATTTTCGGCCAGCATCGTTCGCCGGAAACCCCCGTAGCTTTGGTGCGGTCGGCCTATCGTGAGGATGAGCAAATCACCCTCACGACGCTGGAGAAGTTTCTGGACTTTCCCATTGATATGGTGACCACTATTCTGATCGGCAATCGCAGCACCCGCCGCCATGGCGACTGGCTAATCACGCCAAGGGGATACCTGGGATTTGGCGAGGGCTAGCGACCGGAGCCGACCACGCTGCTGAGCGATCGCAGCATATTCTGCGGATTCATCGCATCCAGGGCCGCCGTTGGCTCATAGCCACAATGCACCATGCAGTCCTGGCACTTGGGATTGCCGCTGGCGCGCCCATACTGGCTCCAGTCAGTTTTCTCGATCAGCTCCTGATAGCTGGAATAGTGGCCTTCATTCAGCAGGTAGCAAGGCTTCTGCCAGCCGAGGACGCTGTAGCTGGGGCTGCCCCAGGGTGTGCAGTCATAGTCTTTTTCCCCGGTCAAAAAGTCCAGAAATAGGGGGTTGTGGTTAAAATTCCACTGTTTCTGCCCCCGCCTAAAGGGAGCCAGGATTTCGCGGAAAAGGGCGCGGGTTTGCTCCCGCTTCAGGAAGTGATCCTGGTCGGGTGCCCACTCGTAGCTGTAGCCGGGGGAAATCATCATGCCATCGGTGCCCAGCTCGTTTAAGAAATCAAAGAAAGCCTGCATCTCCTTGGGGTCGGCACCGTCAAACACCGTCGTATTGGTCGTCACCCGAAAGCCCCTGGCCTTAGCGGCTTTGATGGCCTTCACCGCAATGTCAAACACCCCATTACGATCCACACAATGGTCATGATGCTCCTTCAAACCATCCAGGTGAACACTGAAGGTCAGAAATGGTGACGGCTCAAACTTATCGAGGCTTTTCTCCAGCAGAATGGCGTTGGTGCAAAGATAGATATATTTCTTCCGGGCTACCAATCCCCGCACAATCTCGTCAATTTGGGGATGCAGCAGCGGTTCGCCTCCCGGAATGGAAACTACGGGTGCCCCGCATTCCTCCACCGCCGCAAAGCATTCCTCAGGGGAAAGGTGCTGCTTCAAAATTTCTTTGGGGTGCTGGATTTTCCCACATCCAGGACAAGCCAAATTGCATCGAAACAAAGGCTCCAGCATCAGCACCAGGGGAAACTTCTTCCGGCCCTGGAGCCGCTGGGAAATGAGATAGCTGCCGACGGCGATCGCCTGCTGTAGTTGAACTGCCATTTTCTTCTCCTACTCCTCACACACAACTTCTACCATCTTAAAGTTTCTGACACCTGACAGTAGGATTAAAAAAGCGCCCTCCTTCTGGAGAGCGCCTTTCAAACTATCTATCTCAGATTAACAAATGCATGATCCTGAGAGTTCGCTATTAGCCGTTGATAGCAGGAGCGGTCAGAGCTACAGGAGCAGCCTCAACACCCGCCAGGTCGAGCGGGAAGTTGTGGGCGTTGCGCTCGTGCATCACTTCCATACCCAGGTTCGCACGGTTGATTACGTCCGCCCAGGTGCCAATCACACGACCCTGAGAATCAATCACACTCTGGTTGAAGTTG
>JAYKGU010000011.1:0-30590 GCA_035285585.1 Synechococcales cyanobacterium | reverse complement strand
GAGTTTGTACTCGTAGGTGAGATTCAGCATAGTTCTATTGTACTCTATGACTGAAGAAAAAGTATAGGCGTTTATTCAGAAAAGCCGTCCCAGAAGGACGGGGCTTGTATCCCATTATTTTTGGTCAGCTTTAGCCGCAGATCCCTGGGTGCCTAACTGAATCAGCTCGACTTTATAGCCATTGGGATCTTCCACAAAGGCGATCACCGTAGAGCCGTGCTTCATCGGGCCGGGTTCGCGAACGACGTTGCCGCCCTTGGCCTTAATAGCCTCGCAGGTGCCGTAGATGTCGTCCACACCAATGGCGATGTGCCCGTAGGCATTGCCCAAATCGTAGGAATCGGTGCCCCAGTTGTAGGTCAGCTCCAGGACGGTGTGATCGGCCTCGTCGCCATAGCCGACAAACGCCAGGGTAAACTCGCCGCCAGGGTAGTCTTTCTGCCGCAGCAGCTTCATGCCCAGCAGATCGCAGTAAAACTGGAGGGATTCTTCCAGATTGCCGACCCGTAGCATGGTGTGTAGCATTCGCATGGCCAATCTCCTGAATAAGTACGTTAATAAGTAGAATTGCATTGAAAAACGAAGGTTAGAAAAACAGGGCACTCCCCCGGTTTTCTAACATGAATTTAATTGTGCTGACCTACTTAGAAATCTCCTAACTTCTCGGTTTACTGAGATTTTAGCGATTGTGATCTTACTGTGAAGGGAAATGGGGTGGGGCGATCGCCCCGATCCCCGAGTATCACGCTAGCTGCGCCGGTTTTCCGACTGTTTCAAGTCGGGGCCAGAGGGTGGTAGAGTTGCGGGAAAGTGATGTCGCCCGATATAGACGAGTGAGGGTTTTGGGCCATGATGAACGCGATCGATACGGCAATTGAAGACATTCGTGCCAGAGAAATTTTAGATTCCCGAGGCCGACCCACCGTGGAGGCGGAGGTCTACCTGGTCGGCGGCGGGTTTGGGATGGCCCAGGTTCCCAGCGGCGCGTCCACGGGAACTTTTGAGGCCCACGAACTGCGAGACGAAGATCCCAACCGCTATGGCGGCAAAGGCGTCCTGAAAGCGGTCATCAACGTGGAGGAAAAAATCGCCCCCACCCTGGCGGATATGGACGCCCTGGATCAGATGGCGGTAGACCAGGCCATGATTGAGATGGACGGTTCCCAAAATAAGGCCAATCTGGGGGCCAACGCCATTCTGTCGGTGTCCCTGGCCAACGCCAAGGCCGCCTCTGCCGCCCTGGAAATTCCCTTCTACCGCTACCTGGGTGGGCCGCTGGCCAACCTCCTGCCCGTGCCGCTGATGAACGTGATCAACGGCGGTGCCCACGCCGACAACAACGTGGACATCCAAGAATTTATGATCGTCCCCCATGGGGTGGCCTCTTTCCGGGACGCCCTGCGCTGCGGCGCTGAGGTCTTTGCCGCCCTGAGCAAGGTGCTCAAAGAGAAGGGCTTGCTGACCGGCGTTGGCGATGAAGGCGGCTTTGCGCCCAACCTGGGGTCTAACCAGGAGGCCCTGGAGCTGCTGATTGCGGCGATTGAAAAGGCCGGGTATCGTCCGGGGGATGAGGTGGCCCTGGCTTTGGATGTGGCTGCCAGTGAGCTGTACCACGACGGCCAATACCAGTACGACGGGGCGGCCCATTCCCCCACCGATATGATTGCCTACCTGGAAGGTCTGGCGGGCCAGTATCCCATCATTTCCATTGAGGATGGCCTGCACGAGGAAGACTGGATTCACTGGCAGCTGCTGGAAGAGAAATTGGGCGATCGCGTCCAGCTAGTGGGCGATGATCTATTTGTCACCAATCCGGTGCGGCTGCAAAAGGGCATTGAGCAGCGGGCGGGCAACTCCATCCTGATTAAGCTCAACCAGATTGGTTCCTTGACCGAAACCCTGCAAACCATCGACCTGGCGATGCGTAACGGCTACACCTGCGTCATCAGCCACCGCTCTGGCGAAACGGAAGACACTACCATTGCCGACCTGGCGGTAGCTACGCGGGCGGGGCAGATTAAAACCGGCTCCCTCTGCCGCAGTGAGCGGGTGGCCAAATATAATCGGCTGCTGCGCATTGAGGCAGAATTGGGAGATCAGGCCGTCTATGCTGGGGCCGCTGGCTTAGGCCCTCGCTTCCGCGCTTAGCCGCTGAGTAGGGCCTCTACAAACTCATAGCTGGAGAAGGGCCGCAGGTCTTCAATGCCTTCTCCAGCTCCCAAAAAGCGGATGGGCAGGCCCAACTGCTGAACCACCGCGAGGGCAACGCCGCCCTTGGCCGTGCCGTCTAGCTTGGTGAGCACCACGCCGCTCAGGTTGGCCGCCTCCGAGAATACCTCCGCCTGCCGCAGGCCGTTTTGCCCCAGGGTGGCGTCCAGCACCAGCAGGGACTCGATGTGGGCATCGGGGGCTTTCTTGTCGATGATGCGGCGAATCTTGCTCAGCTCCTCCATTAGGTTCTTTTTGTTTTGCAGCCGTCCGGCAGTGTCCACCAGCAGCAGTTCGATACCCCGTGACTGAGCCGCCGTAATGCCGTCGAACACCACGGCTGCCGGGTCGGTATTTTTTCCTGGATTGGCAATGACCTCGGTATTGCTGCGCTGCCCCCAGACCTTCACCTGCTCCACCGCCGCCGCCCGGATGGTATCCGCCGCCGCAATCAGGCAGCGATACTCTGATTTTTGGGCCAGGTGGGCCAGCTTGCCAATGGTGGTGGTTTTGCCTGCGCCGTTTACCCCGGTGATCAGCCAGATGTTGAGCGTATCCCGCTCTGGCGCAAAGTTGGGCGTGTAGCCATTTTCGTAGGGTTTTTCCAGAATGTCCCGGAGAATTTCTTTTAAGTAGGCGATCGCCGCTTCCGGGGGCAGGGCTTCCTGCTTGAGCCGCTGCTGCAGGGCGTTAATCACATAGTCGGTCGCCTCAATGCCCACGTCGGCCTGCAGCAGTAGAGACTCGATCTCCATCACCGCGTCCTGGTTCAGCGGCCCCTGGCCTACCACCGATCGCAGTTGGTTAATCAGTCCCCGACGGGTTTTCCCTAAGCCCTGCCGGAGACGGGTCAGCCAGTCGATTTCCTCCAGAGACACCTCATCGGGACGTCGCCCCTGCTCGGCCAGCACCCGTGCCGACCAGAGGAAGTCTTCCCCTAGCTCGATCTCGTCGGGTGGAGCCAACGGTGGAGCGGTGGGGGCGGGTGTGGTCGCGGCGGCAGGCTGGACGGGTTCTGGTTCTTCAATGGCCGTCGCCTTGAGCCGTTCCAGACGGGCCTGACGCTCGGCATCGGCCTGTGCCCAGAAGGGGAGGGGCGCAGCGGCGGGCTGATCCGCTGTCGCTGGATCTGGAGTCGTTTGGGACTCGCTGGTTTGCAGCGCAGACACCGCCATCGGCGAGGGCACCGCTGTTGGAGCTTCCACCGGAGGAGGGGCCACCGGCTCCATGGCTTCCGGAGGGGCGGGCACTTCTTCCTCGGTCTCAGGCTCTCCCACCTCGGAAGCGACTGCCGCTTCGTCGCCCGCCGCTTCGGGTGGTGCGGGTTCAGGCTCCGCCACGGGTTCAACTGCAGGCTGCTCGGCGATCGCCTCCGGAGCCACCGGTTCAAATTCAGGCTCAGCGATCGCGTCAGCCCGGTCTTCAGGGGCGAGTTCCGTGGATTCCTCTGAGGGAGCCGTCGTCTCTGAAGGTGCGGCCTCGGTCTGGGTGCGCTGTTGCTGAATATTTTGATACGCGGCCTTCGCCCAGCTCAGATAGTCCTGGGAGACGGTCGGAGCGGCTGCAGGCTCAGTCTCAGACGCTGCTGGCGGTGCATCCGCTGGCGGTGTATCTGCTGAAGTTTCGGGGGCCGATTCGTCAGACGCTGGGGGCGCTTCTGGGGCTGCCTCCGACGAGGGATTCCCAAACCGACGCTTAAACCAATCAAAAGGGGGCATCTATCACCTCTCTGCACCAACAGACCAATGGGGACAATCAGGGACACTTATCCCCTTTCCACTGTACGGAAAAATGGGCGCAGGCGGGGGTCTCAGGCGGGGCTGGATTCAGGGAGGCGATCGCTCACCCGCCGCAGCACCCCGTTAATGAACCGGTGCCCGTCTTCGCCGCTGTAGCGCTTGGCCAGCTCCACGGCCTCATTAATGGCCACCTGACGGGGCACTCCCAGACAGGTCATTTCCACCACAGCCACCCGGAGAATGTCCTGGTCGATGCGGGCCAGGCGACTGAGCTGCCAGTCTTTCATGGCAGTGTTAATCTGCTGGTCAATTTCTGGGCGAAATTCCCGCAGCTTCAGCAAAATGTTGAGGGCATAGTCGCGCACGTCTTGCTGGTTGGCGAGCTGAATGAATTCCGGTAGTTCTAAGGCGGCTCCCATACGGTTGATTGCCGCCTGGGTTAGCTCAATGGCCTCACCCACCATCGTGTGGGCGGTGCGGAAGTCGGCGGCCCGCGTCTCGCTACTGAGGAGGCGATCGCTACCCCGTTCCAGTTCAGACGCCGCCACCTCCAGGGTGTCACGGACTTCCAGGGTGAGCGCCCGAATGGCGGCCACAATCAACGATTGCAGCGGCTGCTCCTGGAGGCGATCGGGGGTGGCGGGCAACTGGCTGATGCTCAGGAGAGCCAGTTCACGGGCGGTGCGGCGGGGTTGCATCATGTTTGAAATACTCAGGTAACTAGTCGCTCTCTGAAGAGACAGAGGAGGTCTCAGCCTCAGGCAAATTAGGCGTCGCCATCAGGTCAGGCGGATCGGGCTGAGCATCCATTTTAAGAGAATTGGGGGAATGGTTCGCGGTGGGAGCAGCGATCTCGGTTAGCGCCCCATTGGGGGCAACCGCCGCCATCACGCTCGGCCCCACAATGCCGCCCGAAATCAGCACCTTAAAGGCATCCTCAATGGAGATGGACAGGTTAATCACATCGTTTTCGGGGACGATGGCATACCAGCCGCTGGTGGGGTTGGGCGTGGTCGGGATGATCACGCTCAACATTTTGGAATGGACATGGGGGTGAAAGTCAGTGCTGATGGTGCCAGTGACAAATGCCAGCGCCCAGATGCCCCGCCGGGGATATTCAATCAGCACCACCCGCCGAAATTTATTGTTGGAGTCCCGCAGCAGGGTTTCCAGAATTTGCTTCAGGGTTTTGTAGACCGACCCGGCCAGGGGAATGGCCTGCAGCAGCCGCTCGCCAAAGTCAAGCAACCAGCGCCCCGCAATATTGCGGGCCATGAGGCCGATCAGCAGGATAAAGAAGAGGGGAACCGCCAGCCCTACCACCAGGTTGATGAGGTAGACCAGGATCGGGTGCAGATCATGGAAGGGGTTGAGCTGCTTAGGGATGCGGGTGAGGAAGTTGATCACCCAGGTGGCGATCGTATAAGTCAGCCAGATGGTGGTGGCTAAAGGGATGATGACCAATAAACCTGCAATCAGGTCGTTTTTAAAATCTTGCTTGAGCTGTTGAAGCACAGTGATCCCAATCTCCTTCGTACTGGCTAGCCGCTAGATTATGCCGATTTCAACCTAGAGCCATCGCGATAAAGGCAATAAAAACCGAACACTTCAGTTTTATCGCATTTTTTGAAGTTGTAACGTTTTGTTTCGAACATGCCAATGGCCGCCGGAATCCTGCAGATTAAGCCGATATTCAGGTGGAACCCTTGCCATGTCAGCGGTTTTGGTATCGGCAGCCTTGCGATTAGCAGCTTTATGAGCGGCTCCTCTCCCGGCGGAAACTTTCGCACCAGTAACCCTTGCATCGGCAACGCTTGTCAAGCAGTCAGGGCTGGTCGCGTGCGATCGCCCATCCGTCACAAGCGTCTATATCCCATTCTAGACGTGTTTGTGAGGTACGCTACAAACTATTAGGCTAGCCCAGGTTGCCTACCCCTGTGGGAGTTCGGGGGAGGGAGCCGCCTCCAAGCCAGCGCCACTGATTTCCTGTACCGGAGAATTCATCTGCTGTAGCTCCCAGACCTTCAGCAAAATCAGGTACTCATAAAACGCCTGGAGAAGACACCAGGTGAAGCCCGCCCGCCCGTCGAAGAAGCCTCCCAGAATCAAATACATGTAAACAAAGCGAATTAACGGACGGAACGGCAGCCGCAGAGACAGGTCTTTGAGTGCCCGTCGCCGCTTCACTTCGGTGTTGCCCAGCAGCAGGTCGCGCCAGTTCACGCCCCCCTGCTGAAGCTGTTTCAAAGTTTCGATCGCCTCATCGGTGGAATAGCGGTTGTGCTTCTCGAGCCAGCGGCTAAAGCCCTTACTGCAGGTGTAGTGGGGGTAGGTGTGATTGAGGAAGCCAGTGGCACCGTCGCAGACCTCACGCTCGGTGTGGCCATAGTCGGTAAACCAAACTCGCCCCCGCTGCAATAGCCGGAGCTGGTAGCGGGGATATTGGGTGCTGCGGCGAATCCAGGTGTTCATGAACATGACCCGCTCGGCCACGTAATACCCAACGCAGTCTCCCCGCTGGCTGGCCTCCAGACATTCCTGGAAGAGTTCGGGGGTCATGCGCTCATCCGCTTCCAGCAGGTAGACCCAGCCATGGCGGGCGGGTACCTGCTCCAGCATCCACGTCCGCTGCCTGCCGTGGCTTTCAAAAGCGTGCTGCACGATCCGCACGGGATAGCGGCGGGCAATCTCTATGGTGCGATCGCTGCTGAAGGAATCCACCACAATCACATCATCCGACACCAGGGCTGACTCAATACAGGCGGCGATGTCTACTTCTTCGTTATGGGTAAGGATGTAGATGGAGATCATGGCAGGGCGGCGGGATGAGGTGTAAGTTGTGCAGGAAGTGGGGCAACCCGTAGCTTATCGGATACCGGTGCCGTCGCGACCGAGCACCCGGAGGCCAAACCAACCGATAATGCCATAGCCCATGGCCAGCAGCAGGCTACTCAGCCCGATGCGCATCCCCGACTTAACTGCTTCCCGGTTGGCGCGGTTAACTCCCTCTTCGCGGCGCACGCCTATTTGAGTTTGCTGCTCTTCGCGGATTCCCTGGGCCTGATCCTCCAGGCTTTGCAGGTAGGTGTCTAACTTGGCGGGATCATCCTCAAACTCTTCCAGAACCGCCAGGTCTTCTGCCGAAATTAGCCCCTGCTCAACTGCCTGACTGCGCAGGGCCTGGTTGGCCAGCAGTTCGTTGATCAGGGTACGCCGCTGCCCCACCTCGGTATCGATGCGGGTTTCCACCTGTTCTTCGGCCTGGGCAATCTGCTCGGCTAGCTGATCCAGGCGGTCTTGCTTGAGGGCAAGGACATTGTTGACGTGTAGCACAATGAGCAGTAAGTAAACCAGCGCTAAAATGCTGGAGAGAACCAGCACCCAAAACGGCACACTACGAGGCGATCGCCCACCTACCGGAGTTGCCCCCGCCAGCGTATCTACCCAGTATCCCGTGAGAATCAGCACAATCCCCAGCAGGGGAATGATGCCCCGATCCACAACCTGGGTGATGAAAGCCAGCAGCCACTCCCGATCCTGAAACTGGAACGGAAACGGGAGGACGGCCATGTCTACAATCGCGGCCAGAATCATGATCAGCCCCGCAACCTTGAAGGCGGTGGCAATAAGCGGAGAGAGTTGACGACTCGTGAGTACTTTCATGGGGGAGGCATCACAACAGGGTGATGGCGATACGGTTTAGGTCAAGTAACCCTGTATCATGATGCCGCAGGAAGATCAATCTTCGGGCAATTTGATGGGGCCATCTGAGAGACCTGGAGTGGAGAGGCTGGCGATCGCCAACCCAAAATATTGACATTCAGGTTCAGAATGCCCGTCTCCTGACGGGATCTTTCAGGTGCTGCAGAATTGTGGGACTGTAGACAAGGCGAGATGACGGGAGAGATGCCGATATGACCCACCGAACTGTTGAAGTGCTGCCCGATAAAGCAGCCCTCATCCAGCGATCGCTGGAACTTGTCTGCGACCAGATGCGATCCGCTATTGCCGACCACGGACGCTGCACCATTGCCCTTTCAGGCGGCAGCACCCCTAAACCTCTGTACGAGGCGATCGCCGCCCAGGATCTACCCTGGGAGCAAATTTACGTCTTTTGGGGGGATGAGCGCTACGTGCCCCCCGACCACCCCGACAGCAATGAGGGCATGGCGCGAGCCGTCTGGCTCGACCGGGTGCCCATCCCGGCAGGAAATATTTACCCGATGCCCACCCACGCCGCCGACCCGGCGACGGCTGCCGCTACCTATGGGGATCAGCTTCAGAGCTTTTTCGACCTGCCGCCCGGTGCCATGCCTGCCCTGGACATTGTGCTGCTGGGCATGGGGGACGATGGCCACACGGCTTCGCTGTTTCCCCACACCGAGGCTCTCCAGGTGCGCGATCGCCCGGTGACGGTGGGCAGCAAAAACGGCGAACCCCGGCTTACTCTGACGGTGCCCTGCATTAACCAGGCCCGCTGTGTTTTGTTTGTCGTGGCCGGGGCTAGCAAGCAGCCAGCCCTGGCCCAGGTATTTGCGGCCCAGGGTGACGATCAGATGTATCCATCCCGGCTGATCCAGCCCCAGGGACAGTTCTGGTGGCTGCTGGATGAAGCGGCGGCGGGTCTCATCTGAACTTAGGGCAGTCAGTTGGATCAGTTTTGATCAGTCGGTAGAACTGCATGGAAAACCGAAGGTTAGGAAATCGGGGGAGCCTTGCGGGGGCACTCCCCCGGTGGGTTCTCGCTTTAGGCGGGACAGGATTAGCGGTGCGCCTCACTGTCTCGCCTTATGTCCCGCCTTCAGCCGATAGCCCAGAGCTGGGATGCAGTCGCAGCAAATTCAACCCATCTGTGTAGTAGCGGACGCAGTTCGGGTATGACTAAGGTGAATAAGTGAAATGGTCAGATGTCTCCCTGAACATCGCTGAGCGATCGCCGGTTGGCTTAAGTTACTGAACCCAGGTAGATAAAACTAATTTTTTTGTTTATCTCCGGTGTACCAATTAAGAGGGCAGTAAAATTTGACTGGATTCTATGCCTCTTTAGCGAAAGGTCTGTAGCGAAAGGTCTGTAGCGAAAGGAGATCCCAACTCGAATCTGGGAAATTTTTGCAGGGGCAACGCCACCCCTGTGCCAAATCCGTAAAGCTCTCAAAGTGTGCGAATCAGGGAGCACTGCGACAGATTGATAATGGTTTTGTCACGATGTTTTGAGCAACTTCCATGATTGTTTGTCCGCACTGTAATCACCAAAATCCCGAGGGGGCCGTTCAATGTGAAGCGTGCTACACCCCTCTCCCCGCCATGACGACCTGTCCAAGCTGTGGTGCAGCAGTTCAGGCTGATGCAAGCTTTTGTGGTCAATGTGGCGCGCCCCTTGAGCAGCCCCAGCCCCAGGAGGTCGCTGCTGCCGCCGATCTCCCACCCGCATCTTCTCCTACTTACACTATGGCCCCTGATATGAACCTTCCTGATCTGGCATCCCCAGAACCACTAGTTGAGCCAGAGCCGCTCATGGAGCCTGCGATCGCCTCCGATCTAGAACCTGCGATCGCCTCCGATCTACCAGAAACAGAGCCTCCCCTGGCCCCACCCCCGCCCCCCAAAATGCCGCCGTCAGTCGCCGGGTTCCCCAAAACCCAAATTCAGGTACAGACGGCTCAACTCCTTCATATCCGCACCACTATGGTTGTCGAAATTCCCCAAAACCTCTCAGTCATCCACATTGGGAAGCCAAACGATCGGGTGCCCCCCGACATCGATGTCTCAGGTTTTCCTGATTCCGAGGTGGTGTCGCGCATCCATGCCGATATCCGGCTGGAGGGTGATACGTTTTACATTGAAGACGTGGGCAGTTCCAACGGAACTTATATCAACAACACCCCCCTTTCGGTGGGTAACCGTCATCGACTGCGGTCGGGCGATCGCATCGCTTTGGGTAAAGGGGATAAGGTCGCGTTTCTGTTCCAAATCGTCTAATCCATAGTCAGTTCGATGGGGACAGAACGCCATGGGGTTGTGATAAGCTGCCGTTGTATATATCGGTGAGGGGGATGCGATAAACGGGCACTGAGTTAGTAGAATGAGGGTTAATTTAATCTGGTCTCGGTTGGCATCAGACAGAAGAAGTTCCTGGATATTGGGGCTTTTATCTGTCAGTTATCCAGTTCGTTGGTTCATAATTGGACGTGATTACTCTATTACTTCTGCACCCACTTAAACGGACTCCGATCCAGGTCTGGCCCTTCAAAGGCGAGTCGATCATTCGCATTGGGCGCTCTACCGATAACGATGTCATTCTCTACAGTGCGGTCGTTTCTCGCCACCACGTCGAGCTTCGGAAAATGGGCAGTGGCTGGGAAATCGTCAACTTAGGAACCAATGGCACCTACCTGGACGGTAAGCGGATCATGAAGGTCGCTGCTGAAGACGGTTCTGTCATTCGCTTAGCCCGATCCGGGCCAAACATTCAAATTCGGCTGGGGCCAGAGGTGCTGAAAGAGTTGCCCGACCACCTGGTGAGCGATCGCTCCACGGGTCAGCGCTTTGACCACCAGCCAACCGTGACCGATGTAACCAATCCGCTACCCGACGAGCAGCTCAACCACGAAACCGACTTAGAGCAAAAGGGAGGTACTGAGCTGGGTGGGCAGCAGCCCACTGGCCAGAGCATTATTCCGGTGCCGTCTCACCTGCGCCCTATCAGCGCCCCCCCCGATGCAGACCGGCGAGAGTCGCTGCCCAACGCTCCCATCGTCATTCAACAGACCGACGAGGCTGGCAACCTCCATCAATCCGTTGGTGGCTATCAGTTGCTTCAGGTTTTGGGCCAGGGGCACATTGGCCTAACCTATCTGGCCCGTCGGGATGCTCGTCAGTTCGTTCTCAAAACCCTCAACTCCAGTTGGGCCAACCACGAACAGGCTTGGGCGGCTTTAGAGATGGAAGCGGAGCTTTTGCAGCAGTTGCAGCATCCCAAAATTCCTGGCTATGTTGACTACTTCATGGGTGGGGGGCAGCCCTACCTGGTGATGGACTGGGTTCCGGGCCAAAGTTTGGCGAACTATGTGGCCACCCAGGGAGCTGTGGACGTGGAGCGGGCGATCGCCTGGCTGCTGGAGATTTGCGAAATTTTGAGCTACCTGCACGGCTTTTTGCCGCCCCTGCCCCACCGTAACCTGGAGCCTGCCAATTTTATTCTCAAAAGCCGCTCCCTCATCAATGGAGCTATCCCTAACAACCGTGCTGATGGTGACCTGGTGCTGATTGGGTTTGGCACCATTAAATCAATTGTTTTAGAACTGGGTCGATCGGTTGGCTCGTCGGGCTACATTCCCCCCGCCCAACTGGAGACAACGGCCAACCCCCAGGTCGATCTCTATGCCCTCGCGCCCTTGTTGGTTCATCTGGTAACCGGGCAAAACCCGGTGGCGTTTTGCGATCGCGAAGACGGTCGTAGCTATCAGTTTAATCCCCGACTAGTGCCGGGCCTTTCTTCGTCCCTCGTTGCAATTCTAGAACGGCTAACCCGTGCTGAGGTGGGCGATCGCTACACCAGTGTCACTGAGGTTGAGGCCGATCTGCGGAATTTGCTTTGCCTGCAATCGGTGTCCTGAGCAACGCTGGTTGTAATTAGGAGATTTTTGAGGATGATCCTACCGGACGACGTAAGGGCAAATGGCTATTTGTCCCTACCAAGGGTTTAACCGAGGGTAAAATTTTTCTGGAAATCTCCTGAGTTGAAAGCGATCGCCCCTGTCAGAAGGGGCGATCGCTCAAGTTGATTTAAATTACCCGAAAAGCCAGCTTAACCAGGTCTGGCCCAGCCAGATTTAGAGAACGAAGTTGGCGGCGTCGTTCAAAGTTGCTGCCGAAACACCATCGCCAGAGACCTGAATGAGGGTGTCCGGGCGGTTTCTGCCCGCGAAACCATCTCGGTCAAAGCGTACAGACACCCCGGAGGTGCCCTCCTGGAAGCCAAGGAACCCTGCGGCAACGGCGTCACTCAGGCTCAAGCCAGCAATCCCCTCGTTGGCAAACACCTGAGTGAGGACGATTTGATCTTGCCCCAGCTCAAAGTCGGCAATTCTGTCGGTACCGTCGTTGCGGGACAGGAAGACGTACTGATCTTGCCCGGCACCGCCCGTCAGGTCATCCCGACTGCCACCACCGATCAGGATATCGTTGCCATCCCCACCGAAGAGGTCATCGTTGCGATCGCCACCCAGGAGGATGTCGTTGCCGCCACCACCCAGCAGATCATCGATGCCGCGACCGCCATCCAGAATGTCGTTGCCCTCTCCACCCAAAAGGTTGTCGTTGCCGTCGCCCCCGTTGAGGAGATCGTCACCGTCACCACCCAGGAGGTCGTCATTGCCGCGATCGCCATTCAGAATATCGTTGCCAGCTTCACCAAAGAGGTCATCGTTGCCGTCGCCCCCGTTAGCGATGTCGTTGCCGTCACCGCCCAGGAGGTCGTCATTGCCGCGATCGCCCTCCAGGATGTCATCCCCTGCCAGCCCTGAAAGGGTGTCATTGCCAGCGAGGCCCAGGATGCTGTCTCTGCCAGCGGTGCCCGTCAAGCTGTCATTGCGGCGGGTGCCTTCAATCACGTTGATGGCAGTCGCCAGGTTCAGGCCAATGATCACCGGGTCGTGGTCAGAGGAGCGGAAGGGATTTGCTGCAAACAAGCCATCAACAAGAGCCGGGGGTTTGAATTCGGTGTTGTAATCGAAGACCGAGGCTTCATCCGCGTTGATGTGCCATTCTGCTGCACCCGTGATCTGGGCGGCCAGCGAGCCGGTGGCGAGGGCATAGTCTAAGGCACCGAAAGCCTGCACTTGTGGACTGGTACCCAGATCCAGCGGGAACCCAAAGGAGTACTCAAAATCACCCGTTTCCAGGAAGCGTTTGACCTGGTCTTCATAGCCCTGGTTCAACAGGTATTGAATGGGGTCTTCCATGGCATAGGCATTGAGGTCACCGATGATCAGGAAGTCCTCATCCCCAGATCCGGTGGGGTCGGTATCTAGCCAGGCATCGAGGGCGATCGCAGCATTTAAGCGAGTCTGGTTTGCAGCTCCGGCCCCATCACCTTGATCCTCGTCGGCGGCACCGGCAGTCCCTGGCGATCCCTTCGACTTAAAGTGGTTAACGACAACCGTGAAGTCCTCGCCCGTCGCCACTTCCTCGAAGGTAACCGCGAGGGGAGCCCGGCTGGTGCCCTCGCCGTCAAAGACGGGAACCCCCGGATCAACCCCCAGACCGGGTAACAGCGCATCCGTCAGAATGGCAATATTGGTGCCTGACGCAATATTAACCGTGTTGGCGTTGTAGATGAGGCCCACAGAGATGGCATCACCGGTATCGATGAACCCTTGACCGGGATCTACGAACTGGTAGTTGGCCCCTGGAATAGCACTGTTCAAGGCGTCCACCAGGAAGCCGATCGCGAACTCACCGTCCCCATTTTGGTCGCCGAACTCATTCTCCAGCTCAATCAGGCCAAAGATATCAGCTTCGATTTCGGTGAGGGCGGCCAGAAGTTTTTGCAACTGGCGATCGAACTCGGTAGCATTGTTTGCTCCGCGGGGATCCAAATTACCGGGACCCGAATTCAACCCCCCCTCGTTAACCAAGGTAGTGAAGAAGTTTAGCAGGTTAAAGGAAGCCACCTTAATATCACCACCGACATTGGGGGCTTCAGTTGGTCGGGGGTTGGTATTTTCAAAGAGGGGGGTTTCGGTCGGGTTAATGCGATAGATTTCGTCCCCAGAACCGCCAGAGCCGCGACTGAAGCGCACGACTCCAGTCAGATTGGTGATGGTGTCTCCGGTACGGAGTTGGTCGTTGGCATCCAGTTGACCCACGACATCACCCGGTGCTGAGGCCACCTCGAAGGGAATGGTTGCCGGGTTCTGGAGGGTGCTGCCGTCATCCAGGATGACCGTGTTACGCACGGCAAGGTCCTGGTAAGCCTGGAAGCCCGCCACGCTCGGCGCGTTGTTTTGGGTGTAGGTTTCCAGGCGACCATCGGCGTATAGCCCAACTTCACCAAAGCGACCCAGGGTGAACAGGTCAGCGACGGTCAGCTCCTGGGGAATAGTCACGAGCATGCCTTCATAGGCTTCCAAATCAGCGATCAAAGCGCCATTGCTGTTGGTTCGGGTGGAGGCGACCGGGAACGTTACCGTGGCAGGGGTGACCAAACCACTGTTGCCGCCGGAGATTACCTCAACGCTGGTGGCCGTAATTTGGGTTTCGCCAAAGAATTCTGAAACAACCCCGGTGACGCGCACCTGATCACCGGCCTGAACATTGGTAATGACGTTATTGGTTCCTTCAAACACAAAGATGCCTTCGGAGGTCAAGGCATCGCCATCGCTATCAATATCTTCTTCCTGGAGGAAGAAGCCGTTGAAGTCGCCGTCGATACCTGCGGCTCCGTCTTGAAAGTCGCCCGTGACTACGGCTTCAATGGTGATAGTTTGTCCGACGAGGGGCGATGCACTGCCACTGCCCTGCACCGCACTGATCAGGGTGATGGGGAGGGAGACATCGTTATCGGCGATCGCCACCGTTGCCTCTGTGGTTGTGCCCAAGTCGTAGTCCGCCGTATCTACCAGCGTCAGGGTAACGGTTTCATCACCTTCCATATCAGCATCATCGTCGGGGGTGATGGTGATATCGACAAAGGATTGACCAGCCGCGATTTCGGTGGTGCCCGTGAGGGTCGGCGTGTAGTCAGTGCCGTTGGTGGCAGTGCCAGCGATCGTGTAGCTGACGGTTAACGCGTTGGTGGTGTCGCCAGTGCGAGTAATGCGGAAGGTGCCAGGGTCTTGTCCGGCTTCGGCAGCATCGGCATCGGTGGCGGCGATCGTCACCGTCGTTCCCCCACCGCCACCACCACTAAAGGTGTGACTACCCAAACCATCGAATGTATTCTGAGCAAATCCATCCCACTCCACTGCCGGATCGAAGGCATCATCTGGGTTGGTATCTCCCGCCGCAATCGTGGACTTACGGCGCAGGGTGTTATCTGCTGTAGAGGTGAGATCACTGCCCCATTCAGTGCCTGGATCAAACCCAATCTGACCAATGGAATCAATGATCGTTCCCGTTGCCCCCCCTTTCCGCAGGACAATAGCATCGTCCCCGTTGTACCAGGGTGCTGTACTTGTTTGATCGGCTTGAGCCAGGATGGTTGCATCGGCGGCGGCTTGAGCCAGAACAAAGACATCCCCAGATGCGACGGTTCCAGTCAAATTAATGGTTACTCCGGGAGATGTGGCACCGTTAAAGTATATTTGCACCACATATCCCTCTGCTGCCAGGTCAATGGTTGCACCCGTCCCGTTATAAAATTCGAGAGCCTTGTTGTTGCTGCTGCCTTCAACGTATTCAGAAATAAATAAGTCCGTCACAGTAGAATCTCCTAGGATTTGATTAGAGATGGAAGTTTGCAAGAAAAATTGGTCGCAGAGGCAGGAAACCATCTGCAACAATGGTTGTTAACCAGGAAACCCGGTGGATCCCTGAGGCTTCACGCGTAAAAATGCTGAAGCTCTAGGTCGCTGTTTGCGAAATTCTCTTAAGTGAATTCCACTGTCAGCCATGGTCTCAGAAATCTCCTGGTTGAAGAACATTGGTTGATTGAGTCAAAGCAGCACAAGAAAATTTCTTGTGGTTTTCAGCAGAACGCTGGGAACACCGGCGGGAGACTCCGTCTCTGGAGTACGCAGAGAAACCCAATTTTTGGTGGGGGCGAATGGCCTTCGCCCCCATCAACGTCATTAATCAGGCAGGCTCCTAAACGTAGGAGAAGTAACGAGCAGAGAGGTCGAGGTTGCGATTATCCTCAATGATGGCAATCAGTTCATTGCCAGCTTCCGTCTCCACATAGAGGGCTGAGCCATCACCCACAGGCGACGCACCCAGTTGATAGGTAGCGTTTCCGTTGAGCTGAATCTTGTCCTGGCGACGGTTGAAGTCTGTGATGATGGCGTAGCCTCCAGCCAGACCATCCACCAGGCCACCGTCGTTGTAGTAGATCTGGGTTTCATCCCCAAGGACGAAGAAGTCGGTAGCCTGACCCCCCGTGAGTGTGTCTACTTCACCCATGCCCGCGTTGGCTGCACCGGCGTCAACCCCAATCAGGGTATCCCGTCCAGCACCACCATCCAGACCATCGTTGCCCAGGCCGCCCACCAGCAGGTCGTTATCAGAACCCCCTTCTAGCAGGTCGTTACCCGCGCCACCCAGGAGGGTATCGCGACCGCGATCGCCCAGAAGCGAGTCATCACCCTCACCACCATTCAGCAGGTCGTTACCATTACCACCATCCAGGTTGTCATTACCGGCTTCGCCAAAGATCTCATCGTTGCCCTGCTCGCCTTCGATGGCGTCATTGCCATCGCCACCAAACAGGTGATCGTTACCGTTGCCGCCGTCAATGAAGTCATCGCCACCCAGACCAAAGACATCATCATTCCCGCCTCTGGCGCGGATTTCATCATTACCCGCGTCTCCAGTCAAGGTCTCATTTCTTTGATTACCAAACAGGATGAGGCCAGGAACATCAATGACGCCACCATCATCAATGACGGTGTCATCGCGGAAGAAGAGGTTTTGAATGCGGGTGTCCAGTTCGCGGGTGGTGTCTTCCTGGGCAAAGGGAGTTTGCAGGAAGTTATCGAGCAAGTATTCCGCCAAAGCGTCCTGCTCAGAACCATCGGCAGCAAACGTGGCTTCACCGCTGATAGCTGTGCCAGCCAGATCAACGCGATCGGTTTGGGGAATGGGATAGCCATCACCGCCATCGGCCAGGAAGTTGAGGGTTACCATGCGGAAGGTGCGGTTGGGGTCGCCCACAATCTCACCGTTCTGGATGACCACATCCAGGTCGTTACCTTCGGCATCTTCGATCGCCAGGGATTGGACGCGGGAGCCAGCCGGAGCGTTAACGTCAAAGCTGAAGGAGAAGCCGCTGATTTGGGGGAAGCGACCTTCGGCACTGGTGGGGTCGTTGGTGCTGGCGGCCACACCGTGCTCGACGATCGCCTTCAGCTCAGCCGCCGTAACGGTCACCACCGTCAGACCGTTGTTAAAGGCCAGGGTGTTCTGGATATCTACCTGGGAAATGCCGCCCTCGGGCTTGCCCGCCAGTTCATTGGCCTGGGTGGGCAGACGCTGGGGTTCCGTTGCACCCGGAGGGGTTTCAATGCGACCGATGTTGGCCCGGATGCCGCCGCCGTTCTTGAGGGAGATGTCGATGGTTTCGCCCGTGATTTCAGAGGCGATTGCCAGATTTGCATCCGCCGTCAGGTTCCCCAGGTTGGTCTCCTGGTTGCGCACACCGTCCAGCCCACCACCGGAGCGGTTGGCGTTGAGGAACACTTCGGAGATACCAAAGAAGTTGCTTTCCAGATCTGCAATCACGTTCCGCAACTGGTCGGTGATGGCTTTGATTTCAGGGTCCACCAGGTTTTCAGCTCCCAGTGCCGCTACGCCTGCATCGTCGGTAGCATAGGCTCCGCTGACTTCGGAGTCATAGCTTTCGGGAATGATCACCCCTTCGGCGTCAAAGTCTACCACCAGGCGACCCACGTACTTGTAGTTGCCATCGGTGTTGACAATGGCTACAGGCTTACCGTCTGCACCAGTTTTGAAGATGGGATAAGGCCCTTGCACCGAGTCGCCATCCCGCAGCCGGTCATTCTCATCCAGCAGGCGGGTGTTGGAACCGCCCGCCACAATGATGTCCACGTTCTCCAGCCGCTCGGCCAGGGCTTGCTCGATGGCAATGCGCTGCATGTGGGCCAGCAGGATGACTTTGTTGATGTCGGGATTGTCTGCCAGCAGTTGGTCTACCGACGCCTGGATGATGGCAGCCAGCTCGTCCAGTTGCGCTTCGGTGGGAACGCCGTCAAACTCCAGAGGATTCACCGTGACGCCGCCAGGGCTGGCAATGACCGGCAGGGTGGGGGTGGTGGCACCCACGACGCCGATGCGCTCACCGTTTACCGTAATCACCGTGTTACCGGCAATCTTACCAGGGATATCACTGGCTTCCTGGCCATCTTCCGTGACCAGGGGAGCCAGGTTGGCATCGGTGCTGAAGTCCAGGTTGGAGCTGAGGTAGGGGAAGTTGGCTCCAGGATAGCTGCCGCTGGGAGCCAGCACAGAATTGACGAACCCGGTGCCCAGGTCAAACTCGTGGTTACCAAAGGCGATCGCCTGGAAGCCCAACTCATTCTGAATGATGATATCGGCCCGACCCCGACCTGCTTCACCCAGCAGGGCAGCCAGGGATGGATCGGCAGAGGCATCCAGAAACAGCCCAGGAATGAAAGCATCACCGGAAGACAGCACAATGGTGTTGTCCTCAATGCCATCATTGCCAAGGTCTTGCGCCTTGAGGGCATTTAGCACGGCTGAGAACCGGGGCGCATCGTCCAGGGCGGGAATGCCTGCTTCCTGGTCGGAAGCGTGCAGCAGCTCCAGGGTGAAGGTGCCATCTCCGCCGTTGCCACCCCCGTTCAGGGACTCAACTTCGTAAACCGTGGTCGAACCGCTGATTTCGTTGGTAACCACCAGAAGCGGCACACCGCTGGGGCTGTCGTCGCCTGAAATAAAAGTCAAGCCTTCAGGGCCAAGGTCGCCAACTGCAGGATTGGTGCTGTCATCTGCCAACTGGGCATCAACGTCAAAGTTGCGGTTGTTGAGGTACTGGACAAAGGTGGAGTTAGCGGGGTCGGTCACGTCGTAGACCATGATGCCGCCGACGCGCTCCAGACCGACGAATGCGTAGGTGCGACCATCCACTTCACCGACAACTACGCCTTCTGGCTCAGGGCCTTTGTTGTCGCTGCGGCTATCAAAGGTGTCGTTTTCATCGTTGTTGGCATTGAAGTCATCGGGGAAGAGACTCGCGGTGATTTGCTCAAAGTCGTCGCCGCTGTCAAACACCAGGTTGCCTTCGCTGTCATAGATAGTGAAAGAGCGGGAGCCGTAGGTGAAAAGCTGGTCGTAGTCGCCGTCGCCATCGGTGTCACCATCGATGGTAGAAGCATCCAATCGGCCCAGGTTTTCCTCTAGCTGAAGCTCTGCTGCGTTGGGGAAGGCATCTGGATCAAGGGTCAAATCTTCAATGCGCTCGTTTTCACCCCGGTCGTCGCCTTCGTTGGCGGTGACAAAGTAGGTCTGGCCGTTGGCTGAAAAGGTGGCGATCGCATCGGGCATGTACAGGCCAAATACCGGCCAGTTCTGGATGTTGATTATCCCATCTTCATCACTGGCATCCAGACCATTGCCGGGGAGGCTGTGATCCTTCACACCCAGGGGTAGAATTTTGGTCACGGTAGCGCTGGCGATGTCTACCACAGCAACGGCGTTGGCTTCCTGGAGGGTGACATAGGCGGTGGCAGAATCGTCGGACACCGCAATGTACTCAGGCTCTACATCTTCCGACACCATTTTGTTGGGGAAAATGCGCACTCCCTGCTGCCGCAGCACATCTTCTGTGCCATCAAAGCTTTCAAAGCCTGCAAACACAGCGGTGGCATTTGCCACACCGTTAGAGATGTCGATGATGCTGATTGACCCTTTGGGATCGATGCTGCCATCGGGTTCCCCTTCGTTGGCAACCAGGACTTTGGTGCCATCGGGAGTAAAGGTCACCATGTCAGGCAGCGACCCAACCGCCACCTCACTCAACGGATCGCCGTCGGTGTTGAAGAATACCACCTTACCAGGCTCGGTTGCCGGGTCGCTTTCAATGGCAACGGCAACTACACCATTTTTAATCGCAACGCTATTGGCACCGGCACCAAATCCAGAAGCTTGAATCTGTCCGACTTTAACTGGGTTTGCCGGGTCACTCAGATCAAGGATATCGACGGTCACTTCGTTTGCATTGATCACAAACAAGCGCTGACTGATCGGATCGTACGCCGAGATTTCGGCGGCACCTTCATCAAAAACGCCGGTTTGAAATGTCCCAATCTGTTGGAGGTTGATGGCCATAGGAAATTAACTAAGTTGATGAACAACGCCTGGATAAAACGTGAAAATTAGCCGTGACAATTGCACCGTAAGCATGGGCGCAGCTCGCTCCGCTGGCATAGCTGCAAGTCCATCAGCCATGCCAATCGGTTGCCATGCAGTGGCACTAACCTGCCCTGGCTTGATGGGTCAAACTTTCTTTCTCAATCGCAATAAAGCTTTGCTCCCGAAAGAAAAAGTTGCCACCAGGCTCAGTGCGGCAGGTAGACACCTGGCGATCGCCCGAAATGAAGTTTTTGCCTCAGAGTTTTGCCCTCAGAGTTTTTATCCGAAGTTTTTGCCTGAGAAGGGCAGCTCAAGGAGAGCAGGCCATTCCTGGCTAGCCGATTGCACAGTCTTTTGACTAGATTTCTCGGTTGCCCCGTCGCTTCGTTCTCTCGCTAGGGATGGTGGTTAGGAATACCGACCTGACGAGCAACCTGGTAAATCTACGGAGATATCCTTTCAAAAGGTACAAATTGAACGTAAAGGTCAGTTTAAGAAATCGATATCTTATGGGAATTTCAAGCTTTCTGTACTCTATTTAACAAAAACTTGATGAAGTGTTGCGGATGTAACTTCGGTGATCCTGTATCAACGACCTATTCCGATCAAGCCCCCCAGGCATAGACCTAAAGCAGCGATCGCCCCATAAATCCAGGCAATATGCCGACGCCGCACCCCATCAGACTGCATCTGTAGCCAGGCGATCGCCCCCAGCCCAACCCCCGCCATGCCCGCCACTAGCAGCAGGGCCGAGGGAAAGCCGCTCAACAACCTGGGGCCAGACTGTCCCACTTCAGCACTCGTCACCCAGATGAAACCATTGATTAAAACGGTGACGATACCAGCGACCCAGGCGCTATCCCTCAATGCGGATGCTTTGTTCCAGCCCAGCATTAGCAGGCCAAACAGCAAACCCATCCAAAGGCTGCCCGATATGATCACCGCCCACAGGGATAGGCCCGTTCCCAGCATGATGGCGATCGCCCCCAGCACCGGCGAGAACCAGGTCAGCGATTCTTCCACCAGCCAGCCCAGGGAACTCAGCCAGGTCATTACCCAGGAGAGGCCCGCCGCCCGATGGATGCTCAGCAGCAGGCCAAAGCAGAGGTAGCCCGCTCCCAGGAGGAGCAGCGCTGGCGTGGGTAGGGGGGTCGCGTGGGGGAAGGTTTTTTCGAGGGATTGGGGCGATCGCCGGGAAGAACGACCTGGGGTGGAGTGCGAATCGCCCGCTGTGGAGGATTCAGCGCCCAGCCGAGAAAGCTTTTGCAGGCTAGACAAATCGTGGCCCTGGTCAAACAACTGCTGGCGCACCTCCAGCGGCAAAAACGGCAGCCCCCCCGGTAAGGTCTGCTCCGAAAAGTGAGCGCCATCCAGATTCGCCGCCAGGAGGATGGTGCCCGTCAAGTCGGTTCGGCGCAGGTTCGCTCCCCGCAGGTCGGCCCGGGTGAGGTCGGCCTGGGTCAGATTGGCTTTGAACAGGTTGGCTTCCGCCAGGTTCGCCCCCGTCAGGCAGGCTCCCGTCAAGTCGGCCCGGTAGAGATTGATCTGGGCCAGGTGGGCCTGGGCCAGGTTGACGCCCCGCAGGTCGGCCCCGCTAAAGTCCCGTCGTCCTGTTTCGTACTGGTTCAACAGCTGGGTTGCATCCATCGCCGCCATGGGTGTGCCTGCCTTAAACGAATGAGTGGCGCTAACTTCTGTTGCAATACATTTCTCTTGCAACCATTACTATTCCCGCCTATTTAAGGATGATCGGCAACCCGGCTGGCTGAATACCATCGGATTGATGATTCTGTTGCCAATCCGGTGGCAATCTGGATCAATAAACCGCAGATGAAGGGGTGCAAAACGCTACGGATAGAGTTACGATGTGTGGCAGCACGCTACACTTACAATATCGATGCACTGAGAGAATGCCCTATGGTTCGAGACATCGAGCGACCCCGCTCCATCAGTCAGTTTCCCGACACTGCCCCCGCCGCCCAGCCTGTGTTCTACCGCACCTACAGCCGTCGCGACGAGAGCCACACGGGTGCCCGTGAAACCTGGGAAGAGGTGTGCGATCGCACCCTTCAGGGTCTCATCAAGCTGGGCCACCTGACCCCAGAGGAAGCCGACCTCCTCAGCCAGATGCAGCGCCAGGTAAAGGCATTGCCCTCCGGTCGCTGGCTCTGGGTGGGTGGCACTCCCTGGCTGGAAAACCCGGAAAACTTCTCCGGAGCCTACAACTGCACCAGCACCAACGTGGTCGATTGGCAAGCCTTTGGGCTGATGATGGATCTGGCCATGATGGGCTGCGGCACCGGGGCCGTGCTCGAACCCAAGTACATCAACCAGCTCCCTCCGATTCGCAATCGCCTCCGCATTGAGATGGTTGGCGACATCGGCACCACCCCCGCCGAGCAGCGTCGCGACGAGACGGAGGTCACCATCCAGGGCAGCCAGGTCACCATTCAGGTGGGCGATAGCCGCAAGGGCTGGGTGAAGTCTTACCAGACGGTGCTGGAACTCTCCACCGATGAGCGGTTTCCGGGGGAAGTGACGGTTGCCATCAGCCTGGCCGATGTGCGCCCCGCTGGGGAACGGCTCAAGGGCTTCGGCGGTGTCGCCAACCCAGTGCGCCTGCCGGGACTGTACGATCGCTGTGCCCGCATTTTGAACAAGGCGCTCGGGCGGCAACTCAACTCGGTGGAGTGCTGTTTGCTAATTGATGAAGCTGCTGCCTGTGTGGTTGCAGGAAACATTCGCAGGTCCGCAGGTATGCGCCAGTTCGATAGCCAGGATGAACTCGCCGCCACCGCTAAGGAAAACCTCTGGATGCAGGACGAGGACGGCAACTGGCGCATCGACCCCGAACGGGACGCCTTGAGGATGGCTAACCACACCCGTGTTTATCATGAAAAGCCCGATTTGGATACCTGTATCGCTGCCGTCCGCAAGCAGTATTACTCCGGGGAGGGGGCGATTCAGTGGGCTGGAGAGGCGGAGCGCCGTGCTCAAGGAGAAAATCGTTACGGTTTAAACCCTTGTGGAGAAATAATCGGGCAAAACTTTCACTGTAACTTATCTGAGGTTCATTTGAACCAAATCGACCCCGCAAATTTTGAGGAGCAGGAGCGGGCTTTCTCCGCTGGGGCGCTGTCTGTGGCGGTGCTGCTCAACCATGAGTTTGTGGAACCCCGCTACCAGCGATCGCGCCTGGATGACCCCATCGTGGGGGTGTCCTTTACCGGGCTGTTTGACTTTTTCGTCCATGCCTTTGGGGTGGACTGGCTGCGCTGGTGGGGGGCGGGGCGGCCTGATACCATGACCGGCCTGGCGTTCAAGCAGCGAGAGCGGGAATATCTGAATCGCTGGCGGGACATCGTGCATCAAGTGGTGTGGGACTACTGCGATCGTCACCACCTGAAGCGCCCCAACCGCTGCACGACTGTGCAACCGGCAGGCACCAAGAGCCTGCTCACCGGAGCGTCACCGGGCTGGCATCCCCCCAAGGCCCAGCGGTTCATCCGCCGCATCACCTTTGGCAAAAATGACCCCGTGGCCCTGGCCTGTCTGGACTATGGCTATCCCGTGGTGCCCGCCCAGTCCGACAAGGACGAGCAGGGACGGCTGCTGAATGATCCGTTCGACCCGCGCTGCACTGAGTGGCTGGTGGAAATTCCCACGGAGGTATCCTGGGCCAATCTGCCGGGGGCGGACACGATCGACATCAGCCAGTTCTCGGCCCTGGCCCAGTTTGATTTCTATATGCAGGTGCAGCAGCACTACACCACCCACAACACCAGCGCCACCATTGAGTTGCGGGAGCACGAAATCGAGCCGCTGGGCACCCGCATCTATGAGGCGATCCGGGACGACGAGGGCTACATTTCGGCGGCGCTGCTGGCCCGCTTTGACGACCTCCAGACCTTCCCCCGCCTGCCCTTCGAGCCGATTTCTAAGGAGCAATATGAGCAGCGGCTCCAGGAAGTGCTGGCGCGGCGGCGGGCGGATAATTTTCATCAGGCTATGACCCGCTACGAAACAGGCGACCGCATGGAGGCTGGCCCCGCCGGTTGCGATTCGGATAAGTGTATGCTGCCCGAACAGCTTCCCTAAGCTGGGACAGTTGGGCGATCGCCCCCACCGCAGCGCAACACGAGTTAACGATTGGCAGAGTTTCCCCGGTTCTCGACATCGCTCAGAAGAGCTGGGGCTGTTCTGTCAATCGTAGAAACCAGGAGGTTTCTGGCGTTTTTCTGGCAAAAGTTTAAAGTTTTGGCAAACGTATTGGCGAGGTGGTGCTTTTTCCCGCTGACCCAGGTATGCTTGATTCATGTACTAGACAGTCTGTCCACTGGCACGCCCCCAAGCCAGATGGTGATGTTTAGGCATTGTGGCTTTGTAAAGAATCCTGTTAAAATAAAAATCTTAGGGTGCTAAGGCCCCGTCATCAAAACGGTTCTGCGTCTCGCGGATTCACCCCTTACAAGATGCTCTATATCTTCTCGGGATTCCAGAGGTAAGCAGTTTTGAGTCGTTTGGGTCGCTTTTTGAGGAGCCTTACGCTGTCATCCTGTAGTCACCTGTTGTCGTTTAGCTTGTCAGGTTCCAACCATGATGTATCGCTCAGACCATCAGCCAGACATTCTTGAGGCGTCCCGACACCAGCCTTGTAGCTCGTCTGAAGCGATACCTTCGGCTAAGCCAACCCAGCAGCGATCGCAGGCTTCTCCCTCACTGCAAGAGGTCCAGGCTCTTTTTGGAGAATTAACTCCCAATAAGCGAGCCGTTATTGAAACTCTACTGACCCAGTGGCTGTCTAGCGCCGAATCCATGAGCTACTCCGACCCGACCCAGTTCAGACACGCGAGCTAGCAACTCTACAGATTCAGGGCAGCCCCATCCGAAGACAGCGAATCTTCTATTCCATCAGGGCCTTACAGGCGACGGCAGCATCTATCCGCAATTGGCAACCTTTGGCTACAATTGCGTATCATTTAAGTTCAGGGCAACCGAGATTAGAATGTGCCAGAGGAAAAGGAGCTTCGCAGGCTGATCGAGCTGCTTAAGCGGGCGAGTAGTCTGGGTGGTTTAGACTCCAATCAGGTATTGTGGGAAAGAATTCAGCGGGTCGCCCAGGCAGACACCGACGACTTTTTGATGCTGACCCGCATTGCGGGTCTGGACGCCTCAGTCGATTTTGTCAAGGCAAATCTGAGCCGCACAAACCTGCGGGGGGCAGATTTTAGCGATGCCGACCTGAGCTACGCCAACTGCATCAGTGCTGACCTGCGGGAAGCCGACTTTAATCGGGCAGCCCTGGTGGAAGTCAACTTCACAAAGGCAAACCTGAGCGGGGCAACCCTGATCAGCGCAAATTTGGCAGGCGCTACTCTAGTGGACGCTAATCTGCGGCAAACGTTCTTCACTGGGGCAAAACTTTACAATGCCAATTTGACCAACGCTGACCTGAGCGGCGCAGATTTTCTGGAGGCTGACCTGCGCTACGCCAACCTGACCAACGTCAGCCTGTGTCGTGCCCGCTTTGAGGAAGCCAACCTGAACTACGGCAAGCTGCGCCGCGCCGATCTGTCAGAAGCCACGTTTCGAGGGGCAAGCCTGTACGCCGTCGATTTCTGCGGCGCTGACCTGAGCTGGGCCGACTTCCGCGACAGCAACATTAACGGCATCTTGGTCGAAGACGCCCGATTTCGAAAGAACCAGGGCATTTCCCCAACTGTGCGGCGGGAGCTAATCCGGCGGGGCGCAATTTTCCTGGATCGCTAATCATTCTGACGGAATCGCCACAATGTTAGGGGTGAAGCAGCCGTGCAGGCCGTAGGGAATGTGGTTTTTCAGGTGCAGGCGGGCGATCGCCCCCTTCTCCAAATCCCGCCCATCCAGGATCGCCACGTCGGTTCGGTGATGCTCGGCGTCGTAGACCAGGGTGAGCACCCAGCCATCATCTTCGGCCTCGCTGCCCGGTCGAGGTACGAACACAGGTTCGCCTACAAAACCTTTGGGGGCGGCACTCCAGAGCTGCTGCTCCCCCGTGTCGGGATTTACCTTGAGAATGGCCTGCATGGGGGCATTGCCCTCTGGCTGGTCGGCGGCTCCCAGGTAGACCCAGTGGTGACGGTGGGCGATGCGCTGGGGATGGACGTAGGGCATGTCGCAGGAGCGGGATACGACCTTCTGGCGGCTCGATTTCCCCGTCGCTGGATTGAGGCGGAATCGCCACAGCTGACCGGGGGGCACCTGGTCAAAGTCCACCTCCTGGTAGCTGCTGTCGTGTTCCAGGCCGGGAAAGTCTTCATAGGCAACGGAATCCACCACGATTTCGTCCCCGTCCTCAAAGGCGTTGGCATGGTGGAACACAAAGCCAGAGGGGGTTTCCACAATCCGGATTTGTCTAGACGGATCGCGGGGAATGACCCAAACTTTGGTAGGTTCTTTCACTTTGAAGGAGATGCATTCCGCTGCTCCCCGGAAGCCCAGGGCGAAGGGCAGGGGATTGAAGCCCAGGGGGTTCTGGAAAAAGAGGCAGTAGTGGGGGGTGATGGCGAAGTCATGGATGAAGGCGAACCCCGGCAGGGAGTGCTGGTCCTGACGGACGACGGTGCCTGATTCGTCCAGCTCGTAAAGGTGCAGGGTGGTGGACAGTCCTGCTTCCAGGCCAAAGGAGACGTAGCGGGGTTCGTGCTGCTCGTCCCCCGGATCGATCATGGGATGGGCCGCGAACGGGGAGCCTTCCGAGAGTGCCCCCTCCAGGGTTTCAATGCCCTCGGTGCGCAGGGTATAGGGGTCAAGGCGGTGGGGGTGGGAGGCTTCCCAGAGGGCCATGAGGCGATCGCCCCAGTACACCACGTTCGTATTGGCGATATTCTTCAGCCGGAAGTCAAAGGCATTGGCCAGCCAGCCGCCGGGCTTCTGGGTGCCGAAGACCCCCCGGTAGAGGCGGGTGCCTGCGGTTTGCTCTTCTACGTATTCCTTCGTGCGGACGTAGCGGTTGCGGTAGTGGGCGCGGCCCTGGCGGAAGGCGATCGCATGGACCATGCCGTCTCCGTCAAAAGGATGCTGGACGCGATCGCCGTTCAGATCCAGCAGAGCAGGGCCATTGCGAAACAGGGTGCCCTCCAGGTCGGGGGGGATGGTGCCCTCCACGTCCTCAATCCAGTAGTCGTACTCCTGCTTGAGGGACTGGTTGCCCCCCTGCCAGTCCTCCAGGCGGAAGGAGGCGGGGTCAGATGCCATCCGGCCTGGATTGGAGGGAACTGAGGCTGTTTCCATAATCTAAATCCTCTTGCGTCTAAGCTGCTTGCAGTTGGGCACCCCAGTCCAGGGAACTCGATTGAATTTGGGCCACCGCTGGCATCCGATCCAGGCGCATCAGTTCAGAAATGGCGGCGATGTCCGAGTCGCGGTTGCAGCCCGCTACGGCTAAGATGCGATCGCCCTTCACGTAAAACGCCAGGAAAGTCTTTTCAGAAATATCGCCGTCCACCACGATCTCGTCCCAGTCCTCAACATGGCCGATGTAGCGTAGCTTCAGGTCAAACTGGCCCGTCCAGAAGTAGGGGACGCCCCGAAACGGCACCGATTGCCCCACCATGTTGTGGGCCGCCACCCGTCCGTGCTGGGCGGCCAGCTGCCAGTGCTCGATGCGGGTGGGTTCGCCGTCCATCATCCAGAAGGGAAACTGGGCGATGTCGCCAGCGGCGTAGATGCCATCGGTGACCTGGAGGTACTCGTCTGTGGGAATGCTGCGATCGCCCGCCAGTTCCACCCCCTGCAAGTAGCCCGTCGCTGGGGTTACGCCGACGCCGACGATGGCCATGTCCGCAGGCCAGCGCTCGCCGTTCTCCAGCACTACGGAATTCAGGGAACCATTGCCTTCGAAGGCTTTGGCCCGACTGCCCAGCTTGAACACGACGCCATTGGCCTCGTGTACCGACTGGAACAGCTTGCCCACGTCCGGGCCAAGGGTTTTCTCGAACGGCACCGACTCCGGGGAAACCACCGTCACCTGTACGCCGCGCTGGGTCAGACTTGACGCCGTTTCCATGCCGATGAAGCTCGACCCGACGATTACTGCACGGTTGACCGATTCTGCGGCCTGGGCGATCGCCATGGAATCCTGATCGCTACGCAGCGTAAACACGCGGGGCAAATCCATGCCGGGAATGTCCAATTGCCGCACCGCGCCCCCGGTTGCCAGAAGCAGGGCGTCATACGCCATCGTTGAGCCATCGGCAAAGGTGATAGTTTTGCTGTCGGGGTCTACGGCCTTCGCGGGATGGGCCGTTAGCGTCTCAATGTCGTGCTGGGGGTAAAACTCCGGTGGACGCAGGGGAAGGGCATCTTCCGAGGCTTTGCCCGCCAGATACTTTTTGCTGAGCATGGTGCGATCGTAGGGCAGGTCAGTCTCCGCCGTGATCAGCACGATACGTCCCTTAAAGCCAATCTTCCGTAAGGTTTCTGCTGCGTTAGCTCCCGCAATTCCAGCTCCCAAAATGGCAAAGGTGCGCGGGTCAGCCTCGGGATTGTGGGCGGCCATGGGGGGGACCACCTCCTGGGGGGCATCGTCGGGAACCTCCACAATGACCGCACCATCCTCTACCCAAACCTGAAAGCGGGGCAGATCATCCAACCCTGGGGGCTGGAGCTGGTTGCCGGTGGTGACTTGATAGCAAGAGTTGTGCCAGGGGCAGACGACGCGATCGCCCTTCAACGCTCCCTTAGCCAGGGGGGCACCATAGTGGGTGCAGTGGGCACCCATGGCATAAAACGTTCCGTTCACTCGGGTCAGCAATACATCGGTATCGCCCACCTTGACCTGGCGCATGTCTCCGTCTTGAATTTCTGCCGCTGTGGCCACCGTTGCCCGCTTTGTCACAATCAATTCTCCCAACTCGACTGCGGCTCCCAGACAAACCCCACCACTAGCCTGACCGACTCATATCAGCGGGCGGGCCACCAGGTGCCTAGTTCTATCTTGCTGAGGTAGGCCAGAATTTCCCTCGGACTACAGACATATATAGGAAGGGCGGATTTGTGCCAATGCATCCCTGGCAGTCCAGCCTTCCTGGCCCATGGTTTTGTAAGAATGGGATCCAAGAAAATTTAAAAAGCAAGATATCTTATAGGGGTGAATGGCTATCAATACTATTTCAAGAGTGACCTATGGTTGACCAAAGGCGGGATCACGACGACCAGGTGGCTTCAGCTTCTACAAGTGCGGTGGGGTGCGATCGCCTCCTGCAAGCCCTGGTGGCAATTCCCGAAAAAACATCCATTCAGCTCAGTCTTACCTTGAATGTGTCAGGGCTGATTGTGTCGGGGCAGTTGATCAGTCGCCAAACCTATTTCAAGCGGCTTGCCCACATGATCCAGGATTCTGATGCCAGCGACATCGTCAAAGACTCTCTGGATGAATTTATTGGTCAGGTCGGCCACGAAATTGAAGGCGACGAAATTCACTCTAACGGGGTGGCCCTACCCACGTTTATCCACCTCAAAAACGCCCAAATGTACCCCAGTAATGGGCGCGGCATGCCCAGTAACACCGATGCCCTCTGGCGGGGGCGCATTAGCGAGGTCAGCGGCTTTTCATTCGGAGCCATCTCCCACTCCAACTATCCAGAGCGCATCGGCGATCATCTAGTCGTTGGCTAGGGCTTTGCCAGAAAGTAATTTTTGAGTAACGCCCCGTTAGCTTTTGCTGTTAGTTCTTCAAGTCTCTTGGGAATACTGGGGTCAAGATTAACAGAGCAGTGTCCCGGTGTTAGCCACACCGGGATTTTTGTAAGTACATAATCATAAGTAAGTCAGCACAATTAAATTCATGTTAGACAACCGGGGCGCACCCCCGGTTGTCTAACCTTCGTTTTTCAATGCAGTTTTACTTAAATAAAGCTAGTGGGGCGCACCTCACCATAGCGCTGTTCACTTGTGGCTACCTACTTATCGGTTAGAACTGTTGCCCAGCCTGCCCTGGGTGACGGCGGCAAAAATTAAGAATATTCATAAAAAAATGGTGTTAGTCCTCCCTTCTCCCTGGGAATACTGGGGTCAAGATTAACAGAGCAGTGTCCCGGTGCTAGCCACACCGGGTTTTTTTGTGCATTCAGCGCAGCTTGTCGTGACCTCTGACCGTAGGTTCACCTAAAGATTCATCAGCAACTTATATCGCTGACAAAAAGGGTGTCGCTAGAATGACCGTATGGTTTTCCGTATGGTTGTTTGTCTATGTCCTCAGAACAATCTCCGAATCAATCGTTCTCCATTGGCGGCGATACCTTCTCAACCGGCAGGCAAGGGAGTGGTGCTACAGGAGGCGACACTCCCCAACCCAATCATCAGGGTACATTTGATACCGTCCCTGCTCAGCAAGACGTGGTTGCCCTGCTGAACCAGCTCGAAACCCTGCTGATGCAGTCCAGCCTATCCGACGCCGACAAGCGGAAAGCGGTTCAGTATGTCAATTCTGCCCGTGAAGAGGCCCAGGGAGATGATCCGGATAAGGACTATGCACTGAAAAGCTTTCAGAAGGTAACGCAGGTCATTCAATCAGCGGCACAGCCCCTGGAAGCCACCAGCAACCTGTGGGATAAC
>JAYKGU010000010.1:0-33310 GCA_035285585.1 Synechococcales cyanobacterium | reverse complement strand
TGGCCTGGTCATAGTCGGCGATCGCCCCCTGCTTGTCGTCTAAGGCAGAGCGGGCATTCCCTCGGTTGTTGTAGGCAAGTGCATCATTCGGCTGGAGTTGGATGGCCTGGTCATAGTCGGCGATCGCCCCCTGCTTGTTGCCTAAGTCATAGCGGGCAAACCCTCGGTTGTAATAGGCACTCGCATCGTCCGGCTGGAGTTGGATGGCCTGGTCATAGTCGGCGATCGCTGCTTGATAATTCTTCAGTTCATACTGGGCCTTCGCCTGGTTGTAGTAGGTATCGGCATCGAAAGAGCTGGGCTGAGCGGTTTCAGTTTTAGTTGCCGATGGGGAGCGCTCCTTCAGTTCTTCCGCTGGTCGCTTGCCGGTAATGCCCCAAACCAATAATCCCAGAGCAGTCGCGTCGTCGGGAATCTTAAAGCTAACCCATCTTAGTTGTCGTAGAAACGGTAGGTTTTCCGGCACTTCATCAACGCCTGGTAGTAAAACCGGAATCACTGTCTTGCCCTTTTCCACACATTGAGAAAAAAAGGTCAGGATTTCCCATTCTTGCCACTGCCCGACGCCGTTTTCTCCCAAAATGATCGCGGCAGTCTTCACAACGGGCACTGCCTGTTGAATTTCAGCTTGAAACGGTTGCCCTGGGGCAATTTGTTCTTCATCAATCCAGGGTTTTAGCCCCCGCTGCTTGAGTTGGGTAGCGATCTGACGCACAAGGGGCTTATCGCCGTTGTGGTGCGCTAGAAAAACGTCAAACTCATGGTCCAGGCTCATCAATCTGGTTGCTCCTATATATTGGGGGCAGGGGGCGATCGATCAATGGCTAATCCAAAGGATGCTTCCGATGCTGTCTTCTGTGAGGGGCGATCGCCCCACAACTCAATTGTAGGCGCGACAACTCAATTTGCCGCCCTCACAACTTAATGTGCAGCCGTGTAGTCTCAGTTGTAGGCGCGACAATTCAATGTGTAGCAGCGACAACTCCATTGCAGGCGCAACAACTCAAGTTTCAGCCGTGCAAACTCGATTGCACGGCTTTGATACAGCAATGGTGGCTTTCCCTTACTGGTAAGGTGGGCACTGCCCACCCTACTTCTACCTCAAACCAGGCGTCAGTCCTCCTGTAGGGTGCGTTGCTGAATAGCGAACGCACCAAATCATCGGAAATTCTCACAACCAATACTGTCATGGGTACTCCGAGGATGCTAGTTTGCTTGCTCTAACCGTAGCATTGATCGGCGATGATCTGAGTTTACAGCGATCGCCCTCTCCTTCCCCCCTACTAATAAATCAAAGGGGAGCATGACCACCTCACGCTCCCCCTTGATGCCGACTCGAACCAAGCAAAATTAGCCCAACCGCGCCTCCGTTTCTGCGATCTTCAGGAGCGTCTTCAGCACCGAATCGGGATTCAGGCTAATCGAGTCAATGCCCAGCTCCACCAGGAATTCGGCGAATTCGGGATAGTCGCTGGGGGCCTGACCGCAGATGCCGATCTTGCGGCCTTTGGCCCTGGCTTTCTCGATCACCATGCGCACCATTTGCTTCACCCCTTCATTGCGCTCATCAAAGATGTGGGCCACCAGGGCAGAGTCGCGATCCAGGCCCAGGGTGAGCTGGGTGAGGTCGTTGGAGCCGATGGAGAAGCCGTCAAACACCTCACTGAACTGGTCGGCCAGGATGACATTGCTGGGAATTTCGCACATGACATACACCTGAAGGCCATTGTCGCCCCGTCGGAAACCGTGTTTGGCCATCTCCGCCAGCACCTTGCGCCCTTCATCGGGGGTGCGGCAGAAGGGAATCATGGGAATCAGGTTGGTGAGGCCCATGTCATCGCGGACGCGCTTCAGTGCTCTACACTCCAGAGCAAAGGCGGCTGAGTACTTGGGATCGTAGTAGCGGGATGCGCCGCGCCAGCCGATCATGGGGTTTTCTTCCTGCGGCTCAAACTCCCGTCCGCCCAGGAGGTTGGCGTACTCGTTGCTCTTGAAGTCCGACATGCGCACCACCACCGGGTTGGGGTAGAAAGCCGCCGCAATCATGCCAACGCCGTGGGCCAGCCGATCCACAAAGAACTCGGCCTTGTCCTCATACTGGGCCGTGAGCTGGGAGATCTCCCACTTGGCGGCCTTGTCCTCCAGAGTATCAAAGTGGAGCAGGGCCAGGGGATGGGCCTTGATGTGGTTGGCGATGATGAACTCCAGCCGCGCCAGACCGACGCCATCGCAGGGCACCGAAGCAAGGCCAAAGGCTTCCTCCGGGTTGCCCACGTTCATCAGCACCTGGGTGCGGGTGCGGGGCAGGTGATCCAGCGGGGTTTCCTCCACTTCAAAGGGCACCAGTCCGCTATAGACCCGTCCGGCTTCCCCTTCAGCGCAGCAAACAGTGACCTCCTGACCTGTATGGAGCACGTCCGTAGCGTCGCCGCAGCCCACGATCGCTGGAATGCCCATCTCACGGGCAATGATAGCCGCGTGGCAGGTGCGTCCGCCCTGGTTGGTGATGATGGCGCTGGCTTTCTTCATGATGGGTTCCCAGTCGGGGTCGGTCTTGTTGGTGACCAGCACTTCTCCCTCCTGGAAGTCGGCGATGCGGTGGACATCCAGAATGACGCGGGCCTGCCCCTGACCAATCATTTCACCCACGGCCCGTCCGGTGGCGAGGAGGGTGCCCGTGCCCCGCAGGCGATAGGCTTTCAGGACGTTGCTGGCCTTTTGGGACTGGACGGTTTCCGGTCGGGCCTGGACGATGAACAGGTCACCCGTGAGGCCGTCCTTGGCCCACTCGATGTCCATGGGCGTGTCTTTGCCCCGCACAGTGGAGTAGTGGTCTTCGATCAGGCAGGCCCAGCGGGCGAGGGTGAGGATTTCGTCGTCCGACAAACAGAACCTGCCCCGGTCGGGCACGGGCACGGGCACGTTTTTGGTTTGCTTGGAGCCGCCCACGTCATAGACCATTTTGATTTCTTTGCTGCCCAGCCGTCGTTCCAAAATGGGACGTTTGCCGTCTTTCAAAGTGGGTTTGAAGACAAAGTATTCATCGGGGTTGACGGCACCCTGCACCACGTTTTCCCCCAGGCCATAGGCGGCGGTAATCAGGGCGGCGTTGCGGAATCCCGTTTCCGTGTCGATGGAAAACATGACGCCGGAAGTGGCCAGGTCAGAGCGCACCATCTTTTGCACCCCCACAGAGAGGGCGACGCTGAACTCGTCAAAGCCCTCCACCCGCTCGGCGTATTGGTGGCGGTAGGAGATGGCGCGATCGGTGAACAGGGAGGCAAAGCACTTGTGGCAAGATTCCACCACGTTGCGCACGCCGTGGACGTTCAGGTAGGTTTCCTGCTGCCCAGCAAAGCTGGCGTCGGGCAAGTCCTCAGCGGTGGCGGAGGAACGGACGGCCACATCCAGGTCGCTGGCGTACTTGCGGCACTCTTCCTGGTCGGCCAGGTGGAAGCGATCGCACAATTCTGACGGCTCCCCATACCTTTCACACAGGCGCAGATAGGCGGTACTGATGGCGGCCTCTAAGTCCGCAGGAAAGGGGGTATTGAGCACGAGCGATCGCGCCTGTCTACCCCGCTCCCGCAGGTTTGAAACATCATCTAAATCTAAGTCGGCAAAGAGGCGGCGCAGTTTCTCCTCCAGTCCGGCTGCTTCCAAAAAGTAGCGGTACGCAAAGGCGGTGGTGGCAAAGCCCGTGGGCACATTGATTCCTTTGGGGGTGAGCTGCTGAATCATTTCCCCTAAAGAAGCGTTTTTGCCGCCGACCATAGAGATATCGGCGATGCCGACCTCTTCAAACCAGAGAATAAAAGCATGGTCGCGATCGCTAGTCTTCGTAATTTGGGTGGGTTGATGGGCGAGAACCATAGGTTTCTCCTTTTATTAAAAATAAAGTGGTAAAAGGGAGCGCTGGGTATCAGCGCAAAGTGGCTTTGATGGATCAAGGGGGGATTGGGGGGCGATCGCCCCTCTGCCTATCCCAAAATTCGACGCTGCTGGATTTGCGGCGGAACGGGTGGGGGCAAATGGCCATTTGCCCCTGCGGGGGTTAACGTCATACAAAAAACCTCTGCCCCAGACAAATGGTCTGGAGACAGAGGCAAATACAGCATCGGTAGTGGGATAGACCCCTTGATCGGGGCGGAGACGAAAGGAAACATGGCTTCCTCCTGGGCAAGGCCAAATAATGCCTCACCCCTCACACACAGTCATCCCACCGACTATCGTGAATGAAGTAACTCAGAACTAGCTAACTTGCACTGGCTCGCCTGCGCTCAGGGTTGGCTCCACCGTGCCCTCGGTTTCCGGTTCGTCTTGGGTACCGAAGGGGTTGGTGGGCTGGGTACCAGCGGGGTCAGGGTCGTTGGCGATCGTGCCCGACTGGTGGTAGAGCTTGGCGTCAATCCGACAGCCGCAATAGGCCAGAGTGTAAAGCTCTTTCAAATCGCGGATAAGCGGATAGCGGGGATTGCTCCCCGTGCACTGGTCATCAAAGGCATTTTCTGCCATTTCCTCGACCTGCACATAGAAGGATCGCTCCTCCGTGGGCAGGGCTTCTTTGATCGTCAGAGGGATGTCGATCTGGCGCTTGAGGTTTTCAATGGCGTCAATCAAGCGCTCCAATTTTTCATCATCCGTATCGCCCCCCAGCCGCAGGTGGTCGGCAATCTGGGCGTAGCGCCACTTGGCGTTGGGATACTTGTACTGCGGGAAGATGGCCTGCTTAAACGGCATATCCGTCGCGTTGTAGCGGATGACATGGGTAATCATCAGCGCATTGGCCAGCCCGTGGGGCACGTGGAAAGTGGAACCCAACTTGTGAGCCAGAGAGTGGCAGATTCCCAGGAAGGCATTGGCAAAGGCCATGCCCGCCATGGTTGCCGCATAGTGTACCTTCTCGCGGGCTTTGGGATCGCTGGCCCCGTTTTGGTAGGCACTGGGCAGGTACTTCAGCAGCAGGCGGATGGACTCCAGGGCCAGACCGTTGGTGAACTCGGTGGCGTAGACGGAGACGTAGGCTTCCAGGGCGTGGGTGAGGGCATCGATGCCGCCGTAGGCCGTCAGCCGCCTGGGCATATTGAGCACCAGTGCGGGATCAACGATCGCCATATTCGGCGTCAGGGCATAGTCCGCCAGGGGATACTTGATGCCGGTGCGGTTATCCGTGACCACGGCAAAGGGCGTCACCTCCGAGCCGGTACCGGACGTGGTGGGGATGGCCACCATGATGGCCTTGCTGCCCAAAGGCGGCAGGTCATACACCCGCTTGCGGATGTCCATAAACCGCATGGCCAGCCCTTCAAACTCGGTTTCTGGGTGCTCGTACATCAGCCACATCACCTTGGCGGCATCCATCGGGGAGCCACCGCCCAGGGCGATGATCACATCGGGCTGGAAAGTGTTCATGCGCCGCAGGCCAGCCTGCACCGTGTTGAGGGAGGGGTCTGGCTCGACGTCGTAGAAGACATCGTACTTGACGCCGTTCTCCTCCAGCACTGTCTCCACGTGCTTGGTCATGCCCAGGTCATAGAGGGGCTTGTCGGTGACGATGAAAGCCCGCTGCTTGCCCGCCAGTTCCCGCAGAGCGATGGGCAGACAGCCGTACTTGAAGTACACCTTGGGGGGAATGCGGAACCAGAGCATGTTTTCCCGCCGCTCAGACACCGTTTTCACATTCAGCAGGTGCTGCACGCCCACGTTTTCGCTGACGGAGTTGCCGCCCCAGGAACCACAGCCCAGGGTGAGGGACGGATCCAGGCGGAAGTTGTAAAGGTCACCGATCGCCCCTTGAGATGAAGGGGTATTGATTAGCACCCGCGCCGTTTCCACCCGCTGCTTAAAGAGTTGAATCCGCTCTTTTTCGGCGGGAGCCACGTAGAGCACGGCGGTGTGTCCCCTGCCCCCCATATTCACCAGAGCTTCGGCCTTGTCTACCGCATCGGCGTAGCTGGTGGCCCGATACATGGCCAGAATAGGAGACAGCTTTTCGTGGGCAAAGGGTTCTTCTGAGCTGATGTCTTCCACCTCGGCCATCAGCACCCGCGCCCCTTCCGGCACGGTAATCTCCGCCAGTTGGGCCAGGCGCTCTACAGGCTGGCCGACGATCGCCGCATTTAGCCGTCCGTCCTGAATAATCAGATTGCCCAGCTTGGCCCGCTCTTCGGCGTTGAGGAAGTAGGCTCCCCGGGCCATGAACTCTTCCTTGACTTCGTCGTAGACATCATCCATCACGGTTACGGACTGTTCGCTGGCGCAAATCATGCCGTTGTCAAAGGTTTTGCTGAGCAGGATGGAGGACACCGCCATCTTGATATGGGCCGTGCTGTCAATCACCGCCGGGGTGTTACCGGCTCCCACTCCCAGGGAGGGCCGACCTGACGAGTAGGCCGCCTTCACCATGGCAGGGCCACCTGTGGCCAGAATCAGGGCGATGCTGTTGTGCTGCATCAGCGCCTGGGAGAGGGGCACCGAGGGTTCGCTAATCCAGCCGATGATGTGCTTGGGGGCACCCGCTTCCACTGCGGCTTCCAGAACGATGCGGGCCGCTTCAATGGTGCACTGCTTGGCGCGGGGGTGGGGAGAGAAGATGATGCCGTTGCGGGTTTTGAGGGCGAGGAGGGCTTTGAAGACTGCCGTGGAGGTGGGGTTGGTGGTGGGCACGATCCCCGCCAGAACACCCACGGGTTCGGCAATTTTCTGGATGCCAAAGGTGGAATCTTCTTCGAGAACGCCGCAGGTTTTTTCGTTGCGATATTTGTTGTAGATGAACTCGGAGGCGAAGTGATTTTTAATCACCTTGTCTTCGACGACCCCCATTCCCGTCTCTTCCACTGCCAGCTTTGCCAGGGGAATCCGCGCCGAGTTGGCGGCCAGGGCGGCCTGCTTAAAAATGTGATCAACCTGCTCCTGACTGAAGGTAGCGTATTCGGCCTGGGCGGCCTTGACTTGCTGAACCAATGCTTCTAAAGCGGCAACGCTAGTGACATTGAGATATTCGGTCATGAATATTGACTCCGAGTGAGCTAGCTACTTAATGGTCGATTAACGTTCAGAGAAATGACTGCAAGATGGCGGTTAAGTGAGCGACTGTTAAGCGAACGTGTCAAACGCAAAACTGTGAAACGTGAAACAGACTGTTCAAGCGAGGGGCGGGCTGTACAGGAATTAATGGCTTGCAAGGGTGCGATCGCTCAATGCTCGTAACAACAGACGGTTAGCTCTTGGAGCAAACTTGGAAGCAGTGGCTGGAGAGTAATTGGCCCAATATTGCAAATATGGCTTGCGGGACAGGGGGGACTGGATAGTCGAGCCTCGTAACCAATCGGGGTAGCTAAGTAACTTTGAGTAACTACGTAACTTTATGTAGCTTTATTTCGTAGCGCTATTCGTAGCTTTGGATGGTGCCTACCTATCTTTCTACCTATCTCTCTCTACACATCAAGTCTAGTTGAATAAATCAGCCCAGGGGTTGACGTTAAGGAAAATTCAATAAATGGAGGGATCATGGATTGAGTCGCGGTACGGGAAAATTCTGTGTTAAACAGTACTAAAATTTCCCCGACGTTAGAATTTCAGAATCCCTTTCTGGGAAAACGGGGAAGTGTGTCAACCTAGATTTGTTCCTTGACCTTTCCGTTTATTCATTGATTGAGTAATTGACCCATGGATGCGATCGCCCTACTAGCCACCACCGTCAACGAAGCCGCCATTGAAGATCGGCTGGCCCAGTTCCTACTCGTCCTGTGCGTGTCGCTGAGCGTCGCCGCCCTGTCCCGCACCTTTGCCCTTTTTCGGCAGATCCCCTACACCCTGCTGCTGGTGATGGTGGGGCTGGGGCTGGCGATTCTCAACATTCGCCTGGTAACCCTATCCCCGGAGCTGATCCTGCTGATCTTCCTGCCGCCCCTGCTGTTTGAAGCGGGCTGGAACCTGGAGTGGAGTAATCTCAAGCGCAACTTTGTGCCCATTTGCCTTTACGCCATTGTGGGCGTGGTGATCTCCGTGGCGGGGATCGGGCTGGGGCTGCAGGCGATCGCCGGAATCCCCCTGGGAACGGCCCTGCTCATCGGAGCCAGTCTCTCCGCCACCGACCCGGTTTCGGTGATCGCCCTGTTTCGCGAACTGGGGGTCGATAAGCGGCTTACGGTGCTGATGGAGGGCGAAAGCCTGTTCAACGACGGGGTGGCGGTGGTCGCCTTCATCCTGCTCATGGGGGTGGCCACGGGCACCGAAGCCCTCTCCATTCCCATGGCGCTGGCCCGCTTTTTTACCTTTGTGGGCATCGGCGTGGGGATCGGTAGCCTGATTGGCTTTGGCATTTCCTACGTGACCCAGCGGTTTGACCTGCCCTCGGTGGAGCAGTCCCTGACGCTGATTTCCGCCTACGGTACCTATGTGGTGGCCGAAGAACTGGGGGGATCGGGGGTGATTGCCGTGGTCACCGTGGGGCTGGTGCTGGGAAACTTTGGCTCCCGCATCGGCATGAGTCCGCGCACCCGCCTGATTGTTTCGGAGTTTTGGGAGTTTGTGGCCTTTCTGGTGAACTCCATCGTGTTTCTGCTCATTGGGGATCAGGTGCGCTTCGCCAGCCTGGGGGAATATATAGAGGTGATTGCGGTGGCGATCGCCGCCGTCATCGTTACCCGCGCCATCGGTATTTACGGTTTGGGGAGCCTGAGCAACTGGTTCACCAAAGTTGACCTGGGTTGGGATGAGCGCACCGTGCTGTGGTGGGGCGGCCTGCGGGGATCGGTGTCGGTGGCCCTGGCCCTCAGCGTTCCTGAAGACTTCGCCGGACGGGATTTGATTATCGCCACCGTATTTGGCGTCATGCTGTTTACGTTGCTCATTCAGGGGATGACCACCAAGCCCCTGCTGGAGAGGCTCAACCTGCTGGGAGACGCCCCCATGAAGCAGAAGTATCTGGAGGCGATCGCCCGCCGGGTCGCCCTCGACCGGGTGCTCGACCACCTCACGAAACTCGTCAACCGCAAAGAAATCGAGGAAGAATACTGCAACTACCAGAAAGCCCTGGTGGGCGGCCAGCTTGCCAGCATCCGGGAGGAGATCAGCAAGCTCCAGAGCCAGCACCCCGAATTTCAAGAACTGCTAGACGAACAGCTCCGGGACGAAATGCTGGCCATCGAGTCTGACACCTACGCCGAGTTCATCCGCGCTGGCCGCCTGAAAGACTCCCTCTCCCCCCTGCTGGAAGAGGTGCTGGTGCAGGCCAGCGAACGCGACGAATGAGATCGCCAACCGTAAGGACAAAGGGCCATTTGCCCCGACAGCGGTCTACACAGGACACGCCTGATTGACTGACAAAAGTTTTAATGTAAGTTGGCGTTGAGCAAAGCGAAACCCAACACCAGCGAGGGTTGCGTTGGGTTTCGCTAGCGCTCTACCCAACCTACAGCTACAGCAAAATGACAGCAGAACGAGGGTTTCAAGAATTTTGTCAATCAATCAGCAGGACACGCAGGCGTCAAATCCAAAATCCAAAATCTAAAATCCAAAATCCCTAAAGCGTCACCGGTCGATACACCGTCCGCCCATTCTGCCGCGTTGCCCACAGCACCTGCCGCCGATTGCGGGGGTTGATGCTGACGTGAATCCAGTTGGGATTGACCAGAGACCCAAACTCCAGAATGAGCTGGTCGAAGCTGCGGTTATCGTGAATCCACTTCGCCAGGGTGCGGGTACCCGTCGCCAGCGGCACTAAATCCACCGCATAGCCCAGGCGATGGTCGCTGTTGGGCACGCCCCCCACGGCCTGATTAAGCGCTTCCGAGCGGAATCCCGACGTAATCTTTAGGGGGCCGAGGGCGTCATGGGCGGGCTGGAGAATTTGTTGGGCAAGCTGCCGCAGCCGCTCAATTTCGGTGGCGTTGGGGGTATTGTCAATGTTCAGGCGATCCGCCGTGGATGACTGAATTAGCTCCCAGAGCCTGAAGTTGGGGCTGAGCTTTTGCTGGAAGGGGTCTTCCGCCTGCTGCTGCATTTCCTTCAGATCTGCAAACAGGGACTGGAGGGTGGCCTCACGGCTGTCTAGCCCCCGCCAGATTTGTAGCATCCGCAGCAGACCATCCCGCTGGCTTTCGTAGCTCTGAAAGGCGAGGGGCACGCTGGCGACGAAATCCAGCAGTTTTTCATCGAGCTGCTGGGCGATCGCCATTACTGCTTCTGGTTTTAACCCGCCTTCAAAGGGATCGGCGCTGATGCCCAGGGCCGCCAGTGACGCCGATCGGGAATCGAGCTGCCGCCAGAGGCGGAAGCCCTCCATCAGGGCGTGGCGCTGCTCCCCGGTGCGCTCGTAAAGCTCAGGGATTGAAGCAACAAAATCTTTGAGAGCCGAATCTACAATTTGGAAGTCCAGCTCAGAGGGGGTGTCTTTTTCTAAGGAGGCGATCGCCGCTTCCCGCGATCGCAATCCGCGCCAGAGCTGGGCAATGCGCAGGGTGGATTCCCGCTGGTGGGGGTAGCCGCTGTAGTAGCGGTTGGCGTTTTTGACAAAGGTTAACAGGGCCTGGTCGAGGGCATCGGTGTCCCCCGTTTCGGCCCGCCCCAGCGACTGGATGGCCTCCGTGCGGGTATGGAGCTGCCGCCAGATGCGCACCCCCTCCAGCAGAGCCTCTCGCTGGCTGGTCAACCCAGTGTAGTAGCGGGTAATGCGCTCCAGCAGCAGGAGCAGGGGCTTATCGAGGTACACCAGGTTTTGCGGCAGCAGGCTACCGTCGTAGGTGGCGGCGATGTCGTTCACGTAGGCTTCGAGCAGGGGCAGGGTGTTAGTGGGAGCCAGCACTGCTGAAATTGGGTCATCGGCGGCGGGGGTATAGCCCTCAGCGATCGCCCCAACAAAGCGATCGCTATAGCGCCGCTGCGTGCCGTCCCACACCTCGCTTCGCTGCCACCCCTGGGCCAGCAGCCGTCGCGTCAGGCTGCGAATCACGTTGGCCGCAATCTGCGCCTGCTTGGGGAAGGTGTCCAGCTCACTGGCAGGGACGCGATCGCTGGCCGTCAGCCCCAGGCCAAACTCGCCATCGGCAAATTCGGGGGCACGGTGGACGGCATAGAGTGCCGCCAGGATGGATTTATGGATGCCCGCTCGCCCCGCCTCAAAGTGATAGTAGTAATTCCGTTGGTTGGGGTTGAGTTCTGCCATAGTGCCACCAGGAGCCGCGCGCCCTCTAATGCGGTTTGCCCCTCTGAGGGTAGCACTAGTCGTGTGCCCAATGGTAATAGGGCTACAGGAATTATCCCTCCGACGAATGGGAAATGGCAGCAGGGGGCGATCGCCGTTCCCCATTAACGGACATCACCTCCCCGAAAAAGACGCCATACCCCGGAATCTCGATCGTATCTTCGTAGCGGCGGTTGACAAAGCCCGAACCCGCCGCCTCCTGGCACGGGGGAAAGGCGTCCAGATCCTGATGCACGGGAACGGGGCTGAGGTTGAACAGGCAGATGAGGTGCTGCTCGTCGCAAATCCGCTCCAGCCCCAGGATGGGGTCGGGGGTGCTCAACAGGCGCATCTTCCCCTGCTGGAGCGCAGGCTGGTGCTTGCGCCAGTGGATTAGATTTCGGTAGTTATTCAGCAGGGAATTGGGGTTGGCTTCGTGCTGGTCAACGGCATGGAGGTGGTGCTCGTCGGGGATGGGCAGCCAGGGTTCTTCAGCCGTGGTAAATCCGGCATGGGGTGCCTGCTTGTCCCAAACCATGGGCGTGCGGGAGCCGTCGCGCCCCAGGATGCGGGGATAACCGGCAATGCCAAAGGGGTCGCGCATTTTCTCAAAGGGCACCTGGGCCTGGGTCAGCCCCAGCTCATCCCCCTGGTAAATGCAGCAGCTTCCCCGGAGGGACAGCAGCAGGGCCGCGAACATGTGGTCAAAGGCTTCATGGGAGAAGGCATCGTCAATCAGGAACTTGCGCCAGCGAGACTTGAGCCGGGGGAAGTCGTGGGTGCCCCCCGTCCAGCAGATCACCCCGTCCTGGAAGTGATCGACCACCTGGCCAATGATGTCGTGCAGCAGGTCGTAGCTGAGGGGTTCGTCGCTCATCAGGGACGAGTTGTAGGCCATGTGGAGGCGATCGCTCCCCCGCACGTAGTCACTGGAGGCGAGAACGGCATCTTCGGCGGAGCTAATTTCTGCCAGGGTGGTGGTGCCGGGGTACTCGTCCATCACCGCCCGAATGGTTTTCAACAGCTCGATGGTGGCGGGTTGACAGAGGTTATAGAGGTTCACGTTGTCAAAGAACGGATCGCTGTTGGATGCCCCCGCCGGACGTAAAATGTGGGGCGATCGCAAAGGATTGTCCCGCAGTTGGGGATCGTGGGTAAAGAAATTCACCACATCCAGCCGAAAACCGTCTACCCCCATATCCAGCCAGAAGCGGGCCACCTCCATAATGGCGTTTACCACCTCCGGGTGATACCAGTTGAGGTCGGGCTGTTCCTTGAGAAAATTGTGCAGGTAGTACTGCTGGCGAATTTCGTCCCACTCCCAGGCAATGCCGCCAAAGGTGGCCCGCCAGTTGTTGGGGGGAGAACCATCTGGTTTGGGGTCGGCCCACACGTACCAGTCGGCCTTGGGATTGTTGCGGTTCTGACGGCTTTCCACAAACCAGGGGTGCTGGTCGGAGGTGTGGTTCCACACCTGATCCATTAAAATTTTCAGCCCGTGGTCGTGGGCTGCCGCCAGCAGCTCTTTGAAGTCGTCCATGGTGCCAAACATCGGCTCGATAGCGCAGTAGTCTGACACGTCATAGCCAAAGTCTTTCATGGGCGACTTGACAAAGGGCGAAATCCAGACAGCATCGACCCCCAGGCTGGCGATGTAGTCTATCTTTTGGAGAATCCCCCGTAGATCACCCACGCCATCCCCATCGCTATCCATAAAGCTGCGGGGATAAACCTGATAGATGACCGCCGATCGCCACCAATCCTGGGCTGGGGCCGAAACCATGCACGTCCTCCTTATTTCTACTGACTCACGTTGGGACAATTCCCTCTATGAAAGCAAGGACGTAATGTTCCGTCATCCCCCTGTGGTCGGGTTGGTTTGCTCGCAGGCTCCAATGCTCACCCAACTGCTGGAACCGTTGGCCCAGATTTCCTTCTTCCAGATGGGAGCCTGGTGTTTCAAAGTATCAATGGCGTATTGACAGGCGGCAAAGGCTTCACTGCGATGGGGGCAGCCCACCGCCACCAGTACGCTGATTTCACCGATTTGCAGCTTTCCCGTACGGTGGTGGATGACCACATGGGTTACGTCGGGCCACTGCTTGCGGATCTCAGCGGCAATCTGGCGAAACACCTGCAGAGCCATTGGCTCATAGGCCTGGTAGTCCAGGGCCACTACCGGCTTGCCGTCAGTCTGGTTGCGCACCATGCCGCTCATTACCACCACTGCGCCATTGGCCGGATCGTCTGCCAGATCGTAGACCTCCGTCAGGGAAAGGGGGGCAAAGGTGAGGGCAACATGGTCATGGGGGTGCGGCTCTAACCGAGGCGCAGAGGAGGTTTCTAACTTTAGAGTGGGGTTAATCATGACACGTCCTTTTCCTTTCAGGCTTCACAAAAAGCGGTAAGTGCTCCAGCAGAATTGATTACATCTTGTAGGGGTGTGCGCCCCCCGCCAGGATCGCACACCCCCCAGAAAATCATTCCGTTTAACTACTTATAACCTGAGCTTTGGTGTTTCTTCACAGCATAGAGCTTTCTGGCGAATCAAGGATAGGGCTTAGGCGTTTTCTGGGAAAAGTTCTACCCCCGGTTAAACGGTCGGTCGGGGCAAATGGCCCTTTGCCCTTACGTCGTTGGGTAGGATCATTTTCAGAAATCACCCTGATGGGTGGAGCGATCGCCAGCTTGCTCCGGGGGCACCGAATTGATACCCCCACGTTAAGTTGATGTCCGATAAAAAGACGGTTTCGGTAGTTCGAGTGTGAACGTGGTAGCGCCATGTTTGCTCTCAGCTCGAATCGTGCCCTGCATCTGCTTCACGAGGAGTTTGACGATGGCTAGCCCCAGGCCGGTACCACCCTGATGCCACCGATCAAGTCTAGGAACACGATAAAACTTATCAAAAATGTAAGGAAGCGCATCAGCGGGAATTTCAGTTCCATAGTTTGTCACCTGGATTTGAATCATTTCGCTGCGAGTGACGGTGATCACGATGCGTTCTCCAGATGGCGTGTATTTACAGGCATTATTCAGCAACTCTGAAATAATGCGATACAAAGACCTGGGACAGCAGAACACGGTTAATTCATCAGTCGAGCTGTTCATTTCTAGCTGTTGCTGATGAACCTGGGCACGTTCCCCGAAGGTTTCTACGAGAGAGAGTAGCCAGGCATTGAGATCAAACCATTCGCGCTGGATAAAGATTTGATTCGCTTCGATTTTTTGAATATCTAAGAAGTTATTGATTAAGCTCAGTTCGCGATCGCATTCCTGCTGAATGATATACAAGTATGGATCTACGTTTGTTTTAGGAGGCTCTGCTTGGCCCACCCGATAGTTTTCAAACCCCCGCTCCATTAGCACCGTTTTGAGTAAAGTGTTCGCGGCACTGATATTAGATAGGGGCGATCGCAAATCATGGCAAACGGTTGTCAGAAATTCCTCCTGTGCCTGCTGCGATTTCTCCAATCGATGATTTTGTATCCGTAATTCGTGGTTCATCGCCACCAGAAGCTGAGTGCTTGACTGCTTAGCAGCGGCGACAGCTTCCTTTGCCGCTGCTAAGCCTGCTGCCGCTTGCTGATATTCGGTCAGATCGCGGTGGAAACCGACAAACCGTGTGGGTTTACCCTCCCCATCCCACCATGCCTGCCCCTGCGACAGAATCTGTTTATAGCGACCATCTTTGCAGCGCATTTGGAATTCACCCCTAAAGTAGGGAGTTTCCTGGCGCAAGTGAGCATACAGTAGCCGCTGAAAAGGCTCCACATCCTCTGGGCTGAGCAGCCTCAGGCAAGTATTCATGTGGTTTTCAAGCTCAGACTCTGCATAGCCCAGCATGGCTTTCCAACGACTGGAAAAGTCGACTTCATCTGTCGTCGGGTTCCAATCCCAAATTCCTTCATGGCTGCTGCTTAGCGCTAGTTGCCAACGGGCTTCACAAAGTTGCAAAGATGCTTCAGCTTGCTTCTGGGAGGTGACGTCCAGCAGGGTGCCATAAAAAACCATCTCACTATCGATATTTCGGGTTAGAGTAGCGTCTCCCTGCCACCACCGAACTTCGCCCCCAGGTTTGATGTAGCGTCCCTCGTAATGCCAGTTCTTTTCGTTGTTAATGGCGGCTTCAACGGACGCAAAGTACCCTTCCCGATCATCAGGATGGAGCCGCTCAATTAACTGATTGCAGTCTTGCATCACCGCTTCTGCGTCCACACCTGCCAGATCCAGGATGCGATCGCTCATGTCGTTCAAAACACACTTCCCATTTTGAACCGTGCACCGATAGAGCACAACCGTTAGACAGGGCAGGTTTGTTTGATGGATTTCACTTCCTTGTAGAACTTCTTCCGCCGATGTCTGCTCAGTAGCAGGGCGTCCTGCAAGAGCAACCGTGTGCTGCTGCTCAATGGGCTGTTGTAAGAAGCCATCCTGATTGAGTTGCGCCATCGTCTCCAGGCACAGGGCTAACTGCACTTCCAACCATGCAAATAGCCGATCCACAAGCTTTAACATTTTCTCTCCTAGCTTTAGCCACCCCTGAAATAAGTAGGTGGGCACAATTGAACGACGCTATGGTGGGGTGCGCCCCCGCCAGGGGCGCACCCCACTGTTTTTATTGATGGCCATATACTTAGGAAGCTGAAACTAACACGCCAATGTTGCGCGGAAGGAGAATCAGAGACCATGTGAGGGCGATGCCTGTGTCTTAGATTTCTACGCCAGTCTTCCTGGATTTCGTTCAAGCTATTAATTCAGTCGGTGCAGTTAGAGCGATTTCAACCATAAGAGGTATGAATCCAGGGTGAGTGCCCCAGTCCGCTATCGCCCCGCACTCCATCAGCAGAAGAAACGCTGTGGTTTATTAATTTGATTTACTGAAATTTATATCTGATTGTTACAAATTAGATTAAGTTTGTCTCTGAGCAGAGGCTATGTTGCAACCTCGCAATCAGTTAGGGAGAAAACTAGTCTGCAGTTAGGTTGGGGTCCCTGCTTACGGTGGGGTAAGAGTAGCAGGAAAGCGAGGCGCACCCCACCATAGCTCTGTTTATTTATGGCTACTTGCTTCCTGCTCAGAACTAATCGAATCATTGGGGCAAAACCTGGTCTGTAGTTAAGTTAATTGAAGATTCGAAAGCAATGACCTTAACCGATATCAGGTTACCAAATGAAAAAGTTGCAAAAAACATTTTTCATTGCGAAAATAACATAGGGTAAAGAATATTTCTGAATTCGATCCCGAGACTGTGCTCGTGCGAAGTAAGTAGTCAAATAAGTAGAACTGCATTGAAAAACGAAGGTTAGAAAACTGGGGGAGCGCCCCGCTTCTCTAACACGAATTTAGTTGTGCCGACCTACTTAAAATTACTCTCTCAGGGGTGTGCCCCGTGGTGGGGAGCGTACCCCTAAGAAAATGCAATCGAAATTCTCAAGCATTTATCCTCCAGCCGGGAGGAAGTCAAGATAGCGGCGTACCTCGATCAGGTTACTCGATCAATTTATATTTACGTCCATGCAGTTACAAATTTCTGTTGATCTTCTATCCCTTGACCAAGCTTTGAGCGTGCTTCAAAGCGTTGCTCCTTTTGTTGATATTATTGAAGCAGGAGCAGTCTTAATTAAGCAGCAGGGAATTGAAACAGTCTCGGTGTTTAAAAAAGCCTTTCCAGAGAAGTTGATTTCAGCCCACATGAAGACGGTTTGTCATGGTGGCCTGGAAGCCAATATGGCATTTCAAGCCGGAGCTGATTTTACAACAGTTCTGGCAGTCGCTAGCAACAGCACAATTGCAGGTGCGCTTTCATCAGCCCGCAAGCACAATCGAACGATTGTTGCTGACATGCGACTGGTTCCCAACTTAAAAAAGCGGGCGAAGGAACTGGAGGAAATGGGAGTCACGCACCTGATGCTTAACTGCAATTTAGAAGACGACTTTCGCTCCCTTACCGCTGAAACAATCAAAAGTTTGGCCTCGCTGCGGCAGTCGACCTCCGCTACATTGATGGCGGCAGGCGCGATCAACTACCATGTCATTCCCCAATTAAAAACCCTGGGCGTAGACATTGCGGTATTTGGCGCTGTGATTTATGCTTCTTCCTCCGCAAGGGAGGTTGCCAGACAGATCCGCCAGGTAACCAATCAGGTCAGCACTGCTACCGACTTAAGGCAGGACAATGCCGCGTTTAATGGCGGTTAACACGGCCTGTGCCCGATCTTTTACTTTTAGCTTGTTGTAAATGTTATTGATGTGGAACTTAACCGTTCCCTCAGAAACAAACAGATCCGCCGCAATCTCCTGGTTACTTTTGCCTTGAGACATCAATTGCAGTACCTCAGATTCTCGGTCGCTTAATTGGGGCTGATTGAAACGTTCTGCCAGCTTTGCGCCAATTTCGGCGGGCAGGTAGTTTTCACCAGCGTGAATGGTACGAATTGCCGCGATTACGTCATCCAGGGGGGCGTCTTTTAGCAAATAGCCCTTTGCGCCCGCCTGTAGCCCCCGATAGATGCTTTCATCGCCGCTGTAGGTGCTGACAATCAGGATGCGGGCATCTGGCGCGTCCTGGCGAATGGCAACAATGGCATCGACTCCGTTCAAATCGGGCATGCGCATGTCCATCAGGGTGACATCGGGCTGGTGCTGCCGAAACAGATCGATCGCTTCCACGCCATTGCGGGCTTCCGCCACTACTTCCATGTCGGGTTCATATTTGAGCAGAACGGCCAGCCCTGAGCGCATGATGGGATGATCATCGGCAATCAGAATTCGAATTTTAGGAGCATCCATCATTACCTCCGGGGGACTCCCGCTATCGAAGGGTTAGCGGCGAGGGGGATAGGAGCGGATATTGAGGGGATTCGATGTCCCCTCAATATCCCAGAACCGTTGTGATACATAGCCTTCACCTGCTTTCTGTGCTAGAATAGTACAATGATTCTCACCTACCAGTACCGCCTCAATCCAACCCCTGAGCAGGCGTCCACGATGGAAACCTGGGGCGAATTGCTGCGTCGGCACTGGAATTATGCGCTGGGTCAACGGCTCGATTGGCTGAATCAAACTCGCTCTCCAATCGACCGCTGTAGTCTCGAATCTGAGCCAATTGGCGAGATTCCCGATGAAGTCACCTACTACTCGCAAGCCTCTGAGCTAAAGCAAACCAAGCAACTGTTTCCTGAGTACAAGGGCATCTATGCCGACTGCCAGCAGCAGAACTTGATGCGCTTAGAGAAAGCCTGGAAGCGGTGGCGGATTCCCGATCAGAACGGCAAGCGTGGGGGGCGACCTCGGTTTAAGAAACGGGGCGATATTTGCTCGTTCACTTTTCCCAGGGTGAATCACCCCAAAGCAGGCGCACATCTGAATGGCAACACGCTGAAACTCTCCAAGATTGGCGAGGTGGAGGTGATCCTGCATCGCCCGATTCCAGATGGTTTTCAGCTCAGGCAAGCCACGATTCTGAGAAAAGCTGATGGCTGGTATGTCAGTTTTTCCCTGGAAGACGACACCGTTCCTGAGCCGCTGCCCGTTGAGGAAGTCAAGAGCGCAGTTGGCATTGATGTGGGGCTGGAGAAGTTTCTCACTACCTCGGATGGGCAAGCGGTTGAGATTCCCCAATTCTTCCGCAAGTCTCAAAGCCAACTGGCCCGCCAGCAGCGCCAACTGGCGCGGATGGAGAAGGGGTCTAAGAACTACCAGCGGCAGGCAGATCGGGTGGCACGACTCCACCTGCATGTCGCCCGTCAGCGCAGAGAGTTTCATTATCTGGTCGCTCACTGGCTTTGCCAGTCCTACGACCTGATTGCCTTCGAGCACCTGACCATCAAAGGGCTGGCCCGTACCCGACTGGCTAAGTCTATTCTCGATGCCGCCTGGGGCGGTTTCCTCAACATCCTGCAAGCAGTGGCAGTCAAATGCAGCAAGTGGGCGGTTGGTGATGACCCCAGGGACACCAGTATTGATTGTTCGGGTTGTGGGGAACGGGTTGAGAAGACCCTGGCTGACCGGGTTCATAACTGCCCTCATTGTGGGTTAGTGCTTGACCGGGACATGAATTCAGCAATCAACATCTTGAATCGGGTTTATGGGACGGTTGGACTGCCGTTCTCTGGCTGTGGAGGCTTAGGGGATACCCTGCCTGTGATGCAGCAACTCTCAATCGTGAGGTTGGGAATCTCCCGTTATACCGCTTGCGGTTAGCGGGAGAGGATGTCACTGTGAACCTCAACTGACCAGAGGGACTTGAACCAATACACAAGTACCTTGCCCTGGGGTAGAGGCGATCGCCAGTTTTCCATTGATGCGCTCTGCCCGTTCGGTCATGCTCACCAGGCCAAACCCCTGATGGCTGTCCTGGAGCGAGAACCCACGTCCATTATCTTTTACCTGGAGGCTAACCTGCTGTTCTTCGTAAAGGATCTCAACTTCAATGCAGGTTGCCTGGGCGTGTTTGAGAATATTGGTTACGGCTTCCTGCCCAATTCGCAGCAGATTGTTGCCGATGGCCTCCGGCAAGCGGTAAGGTGTGCCCAATGTTTTCAAATCCACCCGTATGGATGGATCTGTCCCCATCATCCGGGTAATGCTCTGGCGCAGGCTCTGCTCCAACTCCTCCTGGGCTTCATTCACGGAATACAGCGCCCACACGGAGCGGCGCGCCTCGGCTAACCCCTCCTGGGCCAGTTGGGCAATGCGTTCATAAATCCGCTGGGCTTCCTCCGGGTCTTTGGCGGCAATGCGTTTTGCCAGATTGACTTGAAAGTTAATGCCCGTGAAGGATTGGGCCAGCGTGTCGTGGATTTCTCCAGCCAAACGGTTACGTTCCTCCAATAACGCGGACTGAGTCGCCGCTTTGGACAGTTGAGACAATTGCAGGGCGAGGGCAGCTTGGTGGGCCAGTGCCTGACACTGCTCTAACCGGTTAGCCTGGGGAGGGGTAGCACCGGCAAAGGCGATCGCCAAGAAGCCCAGCACCTGGGATCCTACGGTCATGGGCAGCAGGGCCAGCCAACGATGACCCAACTGCTCATGCCAGGCAATGCTTTCAGCCCACGGATGGTAGTGCGGATCGTGGTTTTCGAAACAGACAATTTGCCCCTGTTCAAGTACCGCTTTCCAGGTTGCCACCGCAGTTGGCGGAGCAAATCGCCAGAAGGCAGCTCGCGGATCGGTTGAGATATCAATGCTCTCATGCCACAGGTTGAGGGCAATTAATTCAAAGCCGTGGCGATCGCCCTCATACATAAAAACCGCAGCAGAAACCGCCCCACTCATCTGAACGATTTCTTGCAGCACCGCTGGCAAAAAGGTGTCCAGGTCTGCCACCGTGGTTAGGCTGACCAGCGATCGCCGCAACGCCGCATTGGTATTTTGGGAGAGTTGGTAAAGGTGGGCATTTTCCAGCGAAATGGCGGCCTGGGTGCAGAGGAAGTTCAGAATCAAAATGCGATCGCGGGTAAACACGCAGCTGGTGAGTTGATTTTCCAAATACAGAATCCCCAGCAACCGCCCCTGATTGAAGATGGGCAGGCCCAGCACGCTCTTGGGTTGCTTCTGAATTAAATAGTCATCCGCGATCGCCAGTTCGGTTTTCAGGTCGTCCATGACAACGACCGTCTGGGTATTTTTAACGTATTGAATCAGCTTAATTGGCAAATGACTCGACTCCAGCGGTTCGGTCGAAATATCGAGGGCTTCAGGAATGGCGATCGCCCGAACCTGCCATTCTCCGGCTGGATTGGGCAGGATCAGGGCACAATAATCGCCCCCCGAATTTTGCAGAATGATCTGGATGAGTTGATCCAGAAGTTCATTGAGGTCAATGGTGCGGGAGAGGCGCTGGGCGGCATTGAGAATGGTGGCCAGGTCTAGCGCTGCATTGTCAATCCTGGGGTTGATGGGCAGGTGAGCTGCATCAGGGACATCCAGGGCCGGATTGGCGTTAGAAAGGGTGGCAAAGGTTGACAGAACGGTGCGAGTAGCCGACTGAAAAATCGGGCGCAGCAACTCAGGATAGCGCTGCTCCAGATCGTCGGTTTTAGCTTTTGCCCCCCACTGGGCATAACCGTAATAGGATTCCTGCAGGTAGCCTGCGGCGACTTTGATTTTGCCCCAATTCAAATAGAATTTGGCAGCCAGTTCATTGGCCAGGGCGGCTTCCTGGGTGTAGCCATTTTCCCTGGCTCCAGCAATGGCGCGATCGTACAACTCTGCGGCTTCATAGGGTTTGTTGGCCACCCGGCACCTTTCGGCCTCGACCAGATCCGCTTTATGCTGGTAGTTCATGGGGGCATAGCAAGCCCAGTGGTTAAGCTGGCTTTGATTTTGCGCGACTCGTTCCAGAAGTGCGGCTTGATCCTCGTTCCCTCGATCAAACACCGCCAGCGCCAGGAGAGAGTCATACAGGTAAAAGACCGGGCCACCCACCAGTCCTTCACCCGCTGCCAGATTGCGCCTGACCTCAATGGCATGGGAGGTGCCCTGCTCCAGGGCGTCAAACAGCACGCAGAGGAATAGCTTATGTAAATGAAATAAAAACAAGCCCTGCAAGTCATGGGCAGACAGCAGCAGGGGCAAAAAATCGGTTTCGGCGATCGCCTCTCCGGCAAAGATCGCCGGATTCTCCGCAAACCCCAGCAGATTTAACAGCGTTTGCCAGTAGATTCGACAGTAATTGGTAGAAGTGATCTGGTTGAACTGGGCTAATCCCCGACAGTAGCTGCGCGTCTCCTGCTCCAAGGTCGGCAGGGCCTGACCACACCAGAACCCATGCAAACAAAGTGTATGAGCCGTATAGCCGACATATTCCAGGTCGCCAACTTCCAGCGCAATCACATAGCCCTCCCTAAACAGGGGCAGGGTTTCTTGCAGATGATGGTTGCGGTGGAGCAGAAACCCACCCAAAATCGTGAATGCCTGCGGCTTTGTCGTCTTGGCATCCAGCCTGGAGGCAACCAGCAGGGAGAGCTGACCAAACTGGACAGCGCTGTCCACATCCTGAACCGAATTATACAGGATGATGCCATAACATGCGTAACTGTAAACCGATGCCGCTGTGTTGCCATATTCAATGGATAGCTTGACCGCCAGGGTAATCACCAGCGGAAACAGGGCTGATCCTGACAGGTAGGTGGCCGATATCAGGCTGGTGGCAATTTGCACGGTAGCCAGCTTCACCTCGTCCTGCATCACCGGCAGATGAACTAAATCTAGAATGTTGCGGCTGCCAACGAGGGCCTTAATCGCTTGAATGTCCCGCTCAACGTCGGCAGGAGTAGGGTTAGCGGGAAAGGTGACCCCCAACTGTTGCAGCAGCGATGTTCCAAGGGCGATCGCCTCCAGCGGTTGACTCTGGGAGATGCGGGCAAGAATGACAACCCGGTAAACATTGACCTGGTCAGTTAAGAAACGGGCATGGTGGGTCACGGTGTTAAAGTACCGCTCCATTTGCTTAAAGTCACCACAGAGTGACGCTAATTCCGCCGCTAAATCATGAAACGCCAGGCTCATGGCATAGTGCCGCCGCCATGCCTGTTTTCCCAGTAAGGACAACCCAACCCCGGCATACTCGCGACCCACCTGATAGGCGGTGGTACTTCTGGCTTTACGACAAGCAACCAGGTTGAGTTGGGCTAATTGATCGCGTTCTGTTTGGATAGCAATTAAATCTTTTCCGTAGTTCAATTGGGCCACCAGTTCAAAAATTCGCTCTTCCCTGGCCTCTGGCGGGATAGTTTGCAGAAGGAGTTGTCCGATGCGGTAGTGGGTGGTCTGTTTCTCGCTGTCGGGAATCAGGGAGTAGGCGGCCTGCTGGATGCGATCGTGCAGAAATCGATAGGCACAGGATACCGAATTTGGCATCCAGGACTCATCCCACGGTTCCCTCCCCACGGCTGGCTCCTGACTACTCACCGCTGCCCCTCTTTGAAAGAATTTGTAGGTTTGGCTAATCGGCAAAACAAATCCCTGCTGCAATGAAGACCACAGGGCGATCGCTGCCTCCACCTCGGACTGTTCTGAGGCGATCGCCAGGGTCTGCAAGTCAAACTGGGCACCGATGCAGGCCGCCAATTTCAAAACCGCTTGTGTGGCCAGGGGCAGCTTTTGCAACTGCGCTGCCATAAACTCAACCACATCATCGGTGAGGGCAGCTTCCCGCACCCGCACCATATCACACTGCCAGTGTCCCGCCTGTCGATCAAAGGTAATTAACCGATCATGGTGGAGAGCCGTGAGAAATTGGGTGGCAAAGAAGGGGTTGCCCTGGGTTTTTTGATAAACCAATTCCGTGAGTGGTAGGGCCAGCCTTGGCTCGCAGTGCAGGGTGTCGCTGATGAGCTGATTCAGGCTCGATGCGCTGAGGGGGGCCAGGGTCAGGGTGTGAACCGCAGCACGGGTTCTGGCGATATGTGCTGCGCCCAGGCAAGCCAGCGCCTCCAGGGTCAACATGAGGGGATGGGCCGGAAAAACTTCGGTATCGCGATAGGCCCCGATCAGCAAGAGATAGCCCGTCTCTGACTGGCCCATCAAGCTCTGTATCAGGCTGAGGGAAACCGCATCGGCCCACTGCAAATCGTCCAGAAAGATGACTAGCGGATGCTCTGGCGTAGCAAACACTTGAATGAACTTTTGAAACACCAGGTTGAATCGATTCTGGGCAGCCGTGCCCGACAGATCTGGGGCCGGGGGCTGGGCACCGATGATGGATTCAAGTTCGGGAATCACATCAATGATGACCTGGCCATTCTCGCCCAGCGCCTCTAGAATTTGCGCTTTCCAGACCTGTAACTGACTATCCGACTCCGACAGTAATTGACCAATCAGGTTACGCAAGGCTTGCACAAAGGCACTTAAGGGAATGTTGCGCTGAAACTGGTCGAACTTTCCTTTGGTGAAGTAGCCCCTTTGCCGCACGATGGGTTTATGCACTTCATGCACCACAGCGGTCTTGCCAATACCGGGCGCGCCCACCACCAGCGTCAGCTCGTTGGTGCCTTCACAGACGCGTTCAAAGGCCGCCAGAAGCGCTTCTACTTCCGGTTGTCGTCCGTATAGCCGTTCGGGAATCTGGAAGCGATCGCTGATGTCCTGTTCTCCTAAGGGAAAAGGGGCGATGATTCCAGTGGCAGACCAGGTCTGCAAACAGACGGTCAGGTCATGTTTGATCCCCCGCGCTGACTGATATCGCTCCTCGGCATTCTTCTGCATCAGCCGGGCAACCAGATCTGACAGCAGCGGAGGAACGGTGGGATTAAGGACATGCACGGCGGCGGGGTTTTTGGCCATGTGGCAATGGATCAGCTCCATCGGATCTGCTGTCTGAAAGGGAAGCTGCCCCGTCAACAGCTCAAAGAAGGTCACCCCCAGGGAGTAAAAGTCACTGCGGTAATCAATGCCCCGGTTCATGCGTCCGGTTTGCTCTGGCGAAAGATATTCCAGTGTTCCCTCCAACACGGCAGGATTTTGAATTTCCTGGACTTCCCTGGGCAGAAGGGAGGCAATGCTGAAGTCGGCCAATTTCACCAACCGGGTGGCTGGGTTGATCAAGATGTTGGCAGGTTTAATGTCTTTGTGGATGACGCGGTGGCTGTGCAAAACCTCCAGGCTTTCGACCAGTTGCAGGGCGATCGCCAGGAAGGTTTCAACGGCCAGGGGAGCTGATTGAATGTAATCTGACAGGGGAAAGGCAGCAAAATCCTCCAGAACCAATACATAGCGATTCTGGTAGAACTCCAGTCCATGTATCTGAACGATGTGGGGCGAAGCCAGATGCTGGGCAATGACGTACTGATTACGAAAATAAAGCAGCTCATTAAAGCTGGGATAAGGATTTTCGGGCAGCTTGAGGACAACCGGGCGGCCAGTGGTGACATCGATCGCCCGGTAAACCAAACAATTTGAAGCTGCGTAAAGCAGCTCGACCGGTTGATAATTCCCAATTGCTTCGCCGGATAAATTCATGGTCGCGATCGCCCCTAGACAGTTATATGATGGGCAAAGGCTCACAGCCCATAACCCATCATTAAAAAGTTCCTTCAAACTTTACCAGGCAAGGCTTTTGAGGCTTGATTAAATGTCTACATTCTACATAAGGAGGTAGCCGTTCCTGGGGGCCGATGCAGATAGGCCCCATCCCACCTGCATCCAGCTTCCCTGATAATTTCATCCCCATTTCACAATTGGCTTCTATCTTCATGGAAACATTGCTTTCGAGGCTTGACGTCCTATGTTTCTCGGACCATCTGTTTCCGGTACGCCCCCTTTGCCAGGACGATATGGCCCTATTCTGCTGGGCCTGGGGATTTTTGCCGTTCTGAGTGGCGGAATTTTGCTGGTGACGCAGCACATCAAACCGGCTAATTCCATAGCAGGGATGGATGGGCACGATATGTCTGGCATGTCCCACGATGAAATGATGCAGGTGGACGGGGCGTTTAACCCTCTGCCAGTAACCGTCGAAGTGGTGGAGCCAGGGGTGTTTGAGGCGGGGGTTTCCTACACCGGCTCAATCTTACCTTATCAGGAGGTGGTGGTCTACCCACGGGTGGCGGGTCAGTTGACCAACTACTCGGTCTATCCGGGCGATCGCGTCGAAGCGGGGCAGGTTTTAGCAGAGCTGGATGCCCCAGAGCGCTCAACAGAGCTGGCTGGAGCACAGGCCGAAGCCGCTGCCATGGAAACGTCTCTGCACGTCAGCCAGGTCGAAATTGAAGAGCAAATCCAGGAAATTGCCAGCCTGCAAGCGGATCTGGACTACCTGAGCCTGCGGCAAAGCCGCTTTGCAACGCTGGCCGCTGAAGGGGCGATCGCCCAGGATGAATACGACATTGTCGCGTCGGAAGTGGCGGCGAAGCAGGCGGCGATCGCGGGGGCAGAGGCGAAACGAGCGCGACTGCTGGCGCAGGTGGAGCGGGAGCGGGCACGGGTCAATCAGGCCCAGGCCGAGGTGGATACGGCTGCGGTGATGGAAAGCTACACCGCCCTGCAGGCTCCCATCAGCGGACTGGTGCAGGAGCGCATGGTCGATCCGGGGGTGGTGGTGCAGCCGGGGATGGGCGTGCTGAAGATCGGCGACTACTCGCGGGTGCGGTTACAGGTTAATGTGTCCCAGCAGGATGCCGGATATGTTCGTATCGGTATGCCCATCCAGGCGCAGGTGCCAGGGGCCACGGATACGCCCCTGACCGGACAAATTACCAGCATCTTTCCCCAAACCAACCGCGATACCCGCACCGTCGTCGTTGAAGCCCTGGTCGATAATCCCCAGGAGCGTCTGCTGTCGGGCCAGTTTCTGGAGATGACCCTGCTCACGGGGCGCAAAACCAGTGCGATCGCCGTTCCCCAAACCGCCGTGGTGGAATACAACGGCGAATCCTCAGTTTGGGTGGTTGAAGGCGACATGGCCCAACGACGCCCGGTGGAAACGGGGATGGCAAGCGGCCATTCCCCTGAGAATGGCGGAGCCGGACGCATCGAAATTATCAGCGGTTTGCGTCCGGGGGATCAGGTCATCACCTCCGGTCACAGCCGCCTGGTGCCGGGGGTGCAGGTAGCGGTGGTGGATGATGCGGGCAGCCCTGTGCCCATGCTGGGCGACAGCAGCCAGGGCAATGTGGCAGTGGCGATCGTCAGCCCAGACCCGGCCCAGGGTTTCCCATCAGGGGGCGCAGAACTGCTGCTGGAAATTCGAGACCCCGACACCCAGGAACCCCTGGCGGTTGAAGACGTGGTCGTGGATATCACGATGCCCATGCCCAACATGGCCCCCATGACGACAATGGTGCAGCTCGAACCTGCTGATCAGCCGGGGCAGTTCCAGGTCAAAACTCACTTTGGCATGGTTGGTGAATGGCAGATCAAAGTCGAGGTCAAGGACCCCGAATATCAGGGCCAGTCCCTGATCACCGTGGCGGTTGAGTAGCCGGAATTCTTGTTCCCTCTCCCAGGGGAGAGGGCCAGGGTGAGGGCAAATTGTGTGAGTTCTCTATTCCTAACTCCCTTAAATTCAGTGAGACTTCTATGAAAAAGCTTCTGTTTTTGTTGGTGACGGTCAGCCTGTTAACGGCGGCCTGTAGCGGCGGCAACCAGGCCGAAAGTGAGCCTGCGACGGATGCGGCGACAGCGCCCGCTACAGAAATGCCGACAGAAACGACAGAATCCGCCGCCGAAGGTGGGGTGGCGATCGCCCTGCTCTCCCCAGAAGATGGCTCAGCGCCAATGGGAGATGCGGAACTGGTCTTGCAAGTCGTTGACCCAGCGACCAATGAGCCTGTTGAAGTAGCAGACCTCCAGGTTGATCTCTCAATGTCGATGGACGGCATGGCCCCTATGACCACCATGGCGATTGTCGAGCCAGGGGAAGGCCCCGGTCAGTATGTCGTCAAGACAAACCTGGGCATGGAAGGGACGTGGACAATGGAAGTGAAATCTACTGATGCGACGATGCCTGGCGAGGCGACCTTTGACCTGAAGGTGAAGTAGACCGTATTCAAGGTTCAAGCTGTTTCCCTTTCCACCGTGCCTCCATGAAAAGCTTCCTCACCCGCTGGTCGATCAAGCATCCCGTCATCGTTGCGGCTCTGTACCTGGCAGTGCTGGTACTGTCGATGTTGACGCTGTTCCTACTGCCCGTGAGAATGATGCCCTATGTGGAGAGTCCGCTGGTGGCGATCGTCACCATGGCACCGGGGTCTTCGCCCATGGAGGTGGAAACCTACGTCAGCAAACCGATTGAGCAGCGCATGACAGTGCTGGATGGGGTGCGGTTCATCCGCTCCAGCTCCCAGCAGGATATGTCTTTGGTGACGATCCAGTTTGCCTGGGGAGACGACATCGGCAAGGCGGTGCAGTCTGTTCAAAGCCTGATGACGGCGGCAGAGGGGGACATTGAGCTGGATGGCTTCAACTCGCGATCCTACTGGGTGCTGCCCATCGACCCCCTGAATCGTCCGGTGCTGACCCTGGCGCTGAGGGGAGAGGGTTGGGATCCGGTGCAGCTCCGGGAGTTTGCCGATAATACTTTGGTGGATCGGCTGACTCAAGTACCCAATGTGCAGGCCGTGTCTATCTTTGGGGGCTATCGGCGGCAGCTCCAGGTGGTGGTGGATCGGCAGAAACTGGCGGCTTACGGGTTGTCGATTTTGCAGGTGCGGGATGCGATCGACGCCAACAATGTCAGCCAGGGGGCGGGGGTGCTCACCCAGGGGGATTCCGAAATTTTGGTGCGGGCGGATAAGCGGGCGCTGAGTGCGGCGGAGGTGATGGACTATCCCATTCTGGAGGACGATGGGCAGGTGGTTTACATCCGCGATGTGGCAACGGTGAAAGACACCTTTGAGGAACGGCGCAGCGGCTACCGCTACAACGGTGAAGCGGCCCTGGCGGTGAACGTGATTCAAAAGCCCGACTCCAGTTCGCCTAAAGTGATCAAACAGGTGCGGGCGGAGCTGGAGCGCATCCAGGCCGAATATCCGGGGCTGGAGTTTCAGGAAGCCTACGACAACTCCTACCTGGTCAATATCATCCTCGACAGCACCTTTCAGGAGCTGCTGATCAGCGTGCTGCTGGCGGGCGTGGTGATTCTGGTTTTCCTGGAAGACTTTCGGGCCACGGCGATTATTATGATCTCCATCCCCACCTCCCTGGCCCTTTCCACGCTGCCCTTCATCCCTATTGAGATGTCCCTCAACTCGTCCACCCTGATTGGCATGATGATGGCCATTGGCAAGCTGGTGGATGACTCGATTATTGTGATTGATTCCATCGATCGCAAGCTGAGAGAGGGGTTGCGGCCCTTGCAGGCGGCAATTCAAGGAACGGGGGAAGTCTTTCTTGCCAGTGCGGCAGCGAGCTGTGTGATGATTGCGGCGCTGGTACCCACCATCCTGGCGGGGGGGCTGACGGGGCTGATGTTTGTGGGCATCGTCTGGCCGATGGTGTTTGCTTTTATTGCCTCCCTGGTGGTATCGGTGACGCTGATTCCCCTGATTGCCGCCTTTGTGCTGAAGCCTCCCCAAAACAGACGGCATCAGCGTACCTGGGTTCAAAAGCTGCTGCTGCCTTTTCAGGCGGGGTTTCAGCGGCTGGAGCAGGGCTATGGCTGGCTGCTGGAGCGGTGCATGAACCATCGGGAAGTGACCCTGGCGATCGCCGCTGCTTCCATCGTTCTGGCCGTTGCCCTCTACCCCTTCGTGCCCCAGGAAATGATGCCCCTGGGCGATTCTGGCCAGTTCATGGCCTCCCTGGAAATGGAACCTGGTACTTCCTTCGCTAAAACGGACGAAAGCACCTACCGCTTTGAGCAAATTCTGCTGGCCCAGGCCGACGTTGACAAAGTATCCTCCCAAACAGGCTTTGAACTGACCCGCAACAGCACCTACTTCAGCGGCTACAGCATGGGCAGCGTCAACTCGGCCTCGCTCATGGTTACCCTCAAGGATCAGCGGCAGCGGGACATTTGGGAAATTATGGACAGCGTGGAAGCCGAAGCCCACCGCACCATCCCTGGCCTGCGCCGCATTGCCCTGAAGGAGATGGGGGTAGACGTGATGGCCACTTCCTCTGCCCCCATCCAGCTTGCGGTCTACGGGGAAGACCTGGAGGTGCTGCACCGTCTGGCGGAGGGCGTGCTCCGCATTGCCGCAGATACCCCCGGTCTGGTGATGGCCCAGACCAGTTCCACCCTGACCCAGCCGGAATATCAGCTCACGGTGGATCGCCGCCGCGCCCAAGAATTGGGCCTGAACGTGCGTATGGTGGCCCAGCAGGCTCGCTACGCGCTGAACGGCGGTTTCACCCAGCGCTACTACAACCGCCCCAACCTGCGGCAGAACTCGATTCTGGTGCGCTACGAAGAAGGCGATCGCGCCACCCTCAGTCACCTGGCGGGCACCTACATCACCACCCCCACCGGGCAGCAGGTGCCCCTGAATACCATCGCGACCCTGGAACGGCGCAGCGGCCCTACCCTGATTGAACACGTCAACGGCAAGCGGGTGGTCTACGTTAACGGCTATTATCGCAAAGGTGGGCCAGCTTCCATGGATTTGTCGATGGCGATCGCCATGCGGGCAGGCCAGGAGCTGACCTTTCCCCCCGGCTACGGCATTGACTCCATGGGCGATATGACCGACATGATGATCGAGTTCGATCGCCTGCTGAAGGGGCTGCTGGTGTCGCTAATTTTGATCTACCTGATTCTGGTGATTCAGTTCGGCTCCTTCATTCAGCCCCTGGTGATGATGCTGTCGGTGCCCCTGCAACTGGTGGGCGTTTTCGGCGGCCTGATTCTGGCCCAGCAAACCCTCTCAACCGTATCCATTCTGGGGATTGTAATCCTGTCGGGTCTGTCCCTATCCGCCGCAATTTTGCTGCTGGAGCTGATTCTGGCGAAGCGGCAGGAGGGCGTGCCCCGCGATGTCGCGATTCGCATGGCTGGCCCGGTGCGGCTGAAGGCGATTACCATGACGACGCTGACCACGGTAATTGTCATCGTGCGGCTGGCCTTTTTCCCGGAAATTGGCCTGGATGCCTACTCGCCCATTGCTACCGTAATTCTGGGCGGGCTGCTGCTTTCGACCCTGCTGACCCTGGTGGTGGTGCCGGTGGTCTATTCTTTCATTGATGATGCAACGGAGTGGCTGAAGCGACGGAGAGGGCGACGGAAGCAAACAGATTCAATGATCTTGGGCAAGTGATTTGGAGGAGGGGCGATCGCTCCGCTTAAAATAGACGCATAGGCTTAAACGGAGTTGTCTATGGTTGACCCCGATCAACTGCCGGAATAAACCATTTCATCCTTATGCGTGTCTTATTAGTTGAAGATGAACCTGATTTGGGCAAAGCCATCAAGCGCACCCTCACCCAGGAAGCCTACGTGGTGGACTGGGTGCAGTCGGGGGATGAAGCCCTGGCCTATCTGGAGAATGAACTACCGCTCTACACCCTGGCCGTGTTTGACTGGATGCTGCCAGGGATGTCTGGCATTGAGCTGTGTCAGTGGCTTCGGTCCCACCACCATGCGCTCCCCGTTCTTATCCTCACGGCAAAAGACCAGATTGCAGACCGCATCACCGGGCTGGATGCGGGAGCGGATGATTACCTGGTCAAACCCTTCAGCATGGCCGAACTGCTGGCGCGACTGCGGGCACTGCGGCGGCGATCGCCCGACCTCAAGCCCAGCCGCATTCAGGTGGGGGCATTGATGCTAGACTGCGATCGCCGCATGGCTTTTCTAAATGCCGGAAAATCCACCGAGCAGCCTATTGAACTCACCCAAAAGGAGTTTCAACTGCTGCAATACTTGATGGAGCACCCCAACCAGATCCTTACCCGCGACCAGGTGTTGAATCAGCTCTGGGAGATTGGGGCCGAGCCGAATAGCAACGTCGTCGCTGCCCAGATGCGGCTGCTGCGGCGCAAACTGGCCCAGTATAACTGCGATGATGTGATTGAGACCGTCTATGGCATGGGATACCGCTTCAACGCCCAATAAGCTGTTTCGCCGCAGCCGCTGGCAGTTGACCGTCTGGTACACCGGGGTTATGACCGTGGTGCTGGGGCTGAGCGGCTTTGGGGTCTACGAGGCAATCGCCCATGCCCATCGGGTGACGGCGGATCGGGAGCTGAAGTCGGTGGCGGAAACCGTCCACACCGCCCTGGAAAAAACCCTCACCACCAACGGACAAATCAACGGAGTCTCGCCCAACCTGCTGCCCAACCTCTGTGTCGCGGGCGAACCCTGTCGCGTACCCTTCGAGCGATCGCGCGGACACCATGGTGGGTCGCTCTATGGCGGCAGCTACTACTTTCGCCTCCTGTCTCCCACGGCGGCGCTGATTGCTACGGCGGGTACCTTTCCCGACGGCTTGCCCATCACGGGGACGGAGGCATCCTGGCAAACCCTGTGGGACGCAGACGGCACCCAGTATCGCCAGATCGCCCTCCCCCTTTACCACCTGGAGGAGCGGACGCGCCTGGGCACGCTGCTGGTGGGGCGATCCTTCAGCGACTTTGCGGCCTACTTGAATACAATTCGCTGGATTATTCTGCTGAGCTTGCCCATCACCATGGGGTTGATTGCGGCAGCGAGCTGGTGGCTGGCGGGTTTGGCGATGCAGCCTGTGCAGATGTCGTATCGCAAAATCCAGCAGTTCACAGCCGACGCGGCCCACGAGCTGCGCACGCCCCTCACCGCGGTTCGGGCCACCGCTGAGTCGGTCATCCGTCTGCCCCACATTTCTGACCTGGAAGCACGGGAGACGCTCCAGGTGATCACCCGCCAGAACCAGCGGCTCGCCTCCCTAGTGAGCGATCTCCTCCTTCTATCCCGCCTCGACGTCCCAGGCCCAACGACAATGACTCCCTGCTGCTTGCAGGACGTGCTCGCTGACATCCACGAAGAACTGGCCGCCCTGGCGATCGCCAACGACCTCCGGCTAATCCTTGATCAACCCAACCAGCCTCCAATTGTCGTCATGGGCAACGAAGAACACCTCTACCGCCTGGTGCTGAATGTGGTCAGCAACGCCCTCCAGCACACTCCGGCAGGGGGAAAAGTGGTGATTCAACTACGGCAGAGCGTGCGTCCGGCCTTTCCTGAAGGCGAAAAACGGCAGGCTTTGATCGCCGTAGAAGATACCGGTATTGGCCTTGCGCCTGAAGACCAGCGCCACATCTTTGACCGCTTTTACCGAGTGCAGAAGGATCGCTCTCGGCAAAACGGTGGATCGGGCCTGGGACTGTCGATTGCCCTGGCGATCGCCCAGGCCCATAGTGGCAACATTCAGGTGCAGAGCCAGGAGGGGAAAGGCAGCACTTTTACGATTTCTCTGCCGGTGGTGGGTTAGCGCGAACAGTTTTGGCTAGAACCGCTCTCCATGCATCGGCCCAGGCATACCGCTGACCCCGTACCAGTCTTGCAGCCACGCTTGCATCTGCCAAATTTCCTGCCGCTGGGTGGTGGCGATGTTATGATTCACCGGGCGTTGCGCCATCATGACCAAAAATAATGGGATACAAGCCCCGTCCTTCTGGGACGGCTTTTCTGAATAAACGCCTATACTTTTTCTTCAGTCATAGAGTACAATAGAACTATGCTGAATCTCACCTACGAGTACAAACTC
>JAYKGU010000009.1:0-4107 GCA_035285585.1 Synechococcales cyanobacterium | reverse complement strand
TACTGCTGCCTGTTGCGCCGTGGGAATGAGTTTGTACTCGTAGGTGAGATTCAGCATAGTTCTATTGTACTCTATGGCTGAAGAAAAAGTATCGGCGTTTATTCAGAAAAGCCGTCCCAGAAGGACGAGGCTTGTATCCCATTATTTTTGGTCATCGCAGCTAGCGCTTTGTCAGGTTTTGTGGCTCCCTGGTGAGTCATTTGCTTTGCCAATGACTCACTAAGGAGATTTCCAGGAAAAAACTTACCCTCGGTTGAACGGTTGGTAAGGGCAAATGGCCATTTGCCCCTACATCATCCGGTAGGATCATTCTCAAAAATCTCCTTAGTTGCTTGCGGGCAAGAAATTTTTCGGGAAACGGACAGGCCTAACCTTATAGCGCTACGCTTTCGTGTTAGGACGCTCCAGAGGTGTGGAACCCCCGCGACGCGGGGGTTCCAACTTAAACCTTAGCCCGTAGGGCTATACAATCAATAGGGGCGGTTTTTCGTGGAGTTCTCTATGGCGATCGCACGCTATCTGCAGCGGTTTCGTCGCGTGTGCTGCATCGGGTTTATCCTGCTCGTGGCCCTGGGGTTGTCGGGCTGCATTCAGTATGATGTGGGCATTCGCTTTGCCGACGAGCACCACGGCACTTTTTCCCAGCGGATTCAGCTCGATGAGCGGCTGACGGAGTTTGACCCGGCCTCCGTAGAGACTTGGGTGGCGAGTGTGGGGGAGCGATCGCGCCGGTTGGGCGGGCAGATGCAGGTGATCCCTGAGGAGGGCACACCCCAATCCCTGGAGGTGCGCATTCCCTTTTACAGCCGCAGGGATTTAGAGGCGAAGTTCAACGAGTTTTTTCAAACCGACAGTGGCAGAGGCTTTGCCAATGAGGGGGAACGCCAGCCGCCGCTGCCCGTTCCTCACCTGACGGTCAATCTGGAGCGAAACCTCATCCTCGCCCAGCAAAATCGCCTGACTTATGACCTGGATATGCGATCGCTCCAAACCGTCGCCTCAGAACAAAGCGTTTTCGTCAATCCAGCGGCCCTGTTTGAGGTCAAATTCAGCCTCACTGTTCCCTGGGGAGCAACCCTGCTGGAGCCGCCCTCTGAGCTGGTGAGTACCGTTCAGCAGCAGGGGCAGGTTTTGACCTGGCCACTTAATCCATCTGGGGCCAATCATGTAGAAGCCGTATTCTGGGTGCCCAGTCCCCTGGGGATCGGCACCCTGGGGGTAGTGCTGCTGGTGGGCGTTGGCGGGGTGGTTAAACGCTACCGGGGCTAGTCGTCATCCCCCCTGGAAGCTGTTAGACTGAGCCTGTATTTGGAACCTGGTCAAAAAAACACTGCTCACTGATGGCTACTGACTTAGATTTCGGCCTATTCATTGAGATTTGCCCATGCGTCAGCTTAATTTTTTGCTCATCTTTGCTCTTTGTCTGGTGATTGTTCTGTTCAGCATTGAGAATACCGACCCGGTGGTCATCCATCTGGCAAAAGGGATTGATTTGCAGGCTCCGCTAGCCATTGAGCTACTGGCAGCCGGAGGGCTGGGGGCGGTGTTAGCCTGGTTTTTCAGCGTCTGGTCCCGGCTGCAGAGTTATCTTGCTTCCCGCCAAATGGTGCGATCGCGCGATCGCCGTATTCAAGAGCTGGAAAGCGATGTTCAGGTTTATAAGCAAAACCTGGAGCAATTCAAAGCCAGCCTGGAAGAGAGCCAGCGCTTTTTGCCTGGGGTCGACGAGCCAGAGTCTGCGGCCCCTACGGGCTTAGCAGGTTCGGCCTCCTAGTCAACCCCCACCATGGCCCTCCCCCCAGTGACCGATCCGCACAACGCCTGGAGTCTGCTGGTGCCCGTGGCGCTACTGGCGCTGATTGGCCTGGCGGCGGTCTATTTTGTTCGCCTGAGCGTGAGGTAGCATGGCCCATTCCCTTGCCCAAAACGCGATCGCCCTGCTGATTGATCTGGCCGAGCGGGGGGAGATTGACCCGTGGGATGTCAAAGTCATTGATGTGGTGGATCGCTTCCTGAGCCAGCTCCAGCCGGGGCGCAAAGCCGAAGGGGGGCGATCGCCCTATGAAGCCGATTTGTCTGAATCGGGGCAGGCGTTTCTCTATGCCTCCATGCTGGTGCTGCTCAAGGCTGACAGCCTGGCCCGATCGGAGGAGCCGGAGGAAGCGGAGGAAGATCTGACAGGGGTAGAGCTGCTGGTCAGCGACAGCGACGATGCCCCCTTGCCTTTGAACCTCGAAAAGAAAATTCGTCGTCGCGCCGTCGCCCGCCCGCCCCAAAACCGCCGCGTTACCCTGCAGGAACTAATCCAGCAGCTTGAGGTGATCGCCACCGCCATGGCCGATCATAAGCCCCGTGCCCGCACCCACCGCCCCCGCCCTCAGGCCAAGTCAAAGGCCATCCGGGCGATCGCCCAGTTGGCCCACCAGGAAAACTTATCAGAAATTGCGGCAGCCCTGGATCAACTGCTGAGCCAGTATTGGGAAGGCATCAGCGGCGATGGTGACTGGGTAGATTTTGAATATCTGCTGGAGGTATGGACCACCCCCAAGATTCAGAAGCAGTTCGGCCTGGACAAGCTCCAATCAGCTCACCATACGCCCCAGAGCGATCGCGTCGGCGTGTTTTGGGCGCTGCTATACCTGTCTGCTCAGTCGAAGGTTGAGCTGGAGCAGCAGGAGTTTTACCGAGATCTCAAGGTACGTAGCCTGACCGGCGAAATCGCTCAAACCCCGGAGGAGTCACTTTCAGATTTGGCAACCTTTGCTTTGCCAGACTAAAATTTGTTAGGATGCGACAAGCTATAGCCCGTCTTGATTTTTCCCTAAATAAACTGGTTAATTATTTGGCCACAAAGAAAGCGGTCGGGGGACGCCCCACTAAGGGACACTCCGATGATAGCCCCATTTATTTGTGGCTATTTGCCTGGTGACTATCCAAAAGCTCACTGGAGTTTTTGGAATTTTGAACCCTTACCAGAGTTCTCAAATGGGTTCCTGGGAGATTTTTGAAAATGTCCATACCCGAAATGGGTTCTTAGGATATTTTCAAAAATCTCCTACCCGACGACGAAGGAGCAAATGGTCATTTGCCCCCTCCAGCCGTTTAACCAGAGGGTAATTTTTTTCCAGAAATCTCTTTAGATTCTCTTTAGATAAACTGATTGGATAAGCAACTGGATGCGTTAACTCTTTAAATTCAGATCATTCCCTATTGCAGAAGTAGGCTAGCGGCCTGAATAAATGCCGACATTATCCTGATTGGGCTAAACCTGGGTGGAGATCTGCAAGGATGCAGCATCGTCCTCCCGTTTGGCCAATCAGGGACTGCACCCCATTGCCTGTAGACTAGCGTTATGTAGATTGCATGAACTTCACAATTGGCTTCTGGTAACGCTCAGAACCTATGGAAAACTGAAGGAGTTTACCTGGGCTGGGTATTCCTACCAGGCATCCATGAAAGTCCAACCATCCGTAACTGAAGCGATTTAGCCCAACCGATTTAGCTCAAACAATTAGAGGGATAGAGATTTATGAAAGCCATGATCCTGGCTGCCGGTAAAGGCACCCGTGTTCGTCCAATCACGTACACCATCCCCAAACCCATGATCCCTATCTTGCAGAAGCCCGTGATGGAGTTTTTGCTAGAGCTGCTGCGTCAGCATGGGTTCGACGAAATTATGGTGAACGTCAGCCATCTAGCTAATGAAATTGAAAGTTATTTTCGGGATGGTCAGCGATTCGGCGTCCAAATTGCCTACTCGTTTGAAGGACGAATTGAAGACGGTCAGCTCATCGGTGAGGCCCTTGGTTCGGCTGGCGGCATGAAGCGCGTTCAGGAGTTTTCCCCCTTCTTTGACGACACGTTTGTGGTGCTGTGCGGAGATGCTCTGATTGATCTCAACCTGACGGAGGCGGTGCGCTGGCATCGCGAAAAGGGGGCGATCGCCACCATTATCATGAAGTCTGTTCCCAAAGACCAGGTGTCCAGCTACGGGGTGGTGGTCACCGACGATGACGGGCGCATTAAAACGTTCCAGGAAAAGCCCGCCGTTGAAGAAGCCCTCAGCACCGACATCAACACGGGGATTTATATTTTTGAGCCAGAAAT
>JAYKGU010000008.1:0-26768 GCA_035285585.1 Synechococcales cyanobacterium | reverse complement strand
TGCATCTGGCGATCGCCCGTCAGGCCACCTCCGAAGAACTTTCTCGCGTCCAACGTCGAGACATTGCCGAGGAGTTGGGGCTGTCGCCCACGGATATCCAGCGGGCCGAAACCGAGTGGCTGGCCCTGCGGGAAGACCAGCAGGAGCGGCGCGTCTTTATCCGTCAGCGGCGCTGCCAGTTCCGCCAGCGGGCCATTCAATACCTGATTGTCAATGGCTTCCTGATGCTGTTCGACTTCCTCACCTTTGGCGACGGCACCCACACCCTCTCCTTTTCCCTCTACATTGCCCTGATCTGGGGGATGTTCCTGACGCTAGACGGGTGGAACTCGCTGCAAACCGAGGGCCTGTCCTTTGAGCGCAAGTTTCAGAAATGGCGGCGGGGGCGGCAATTTAGGCGATCGGTCAAGACGGCGATTAACCGCTGGCTGAAAGTCCTGTAGGGTGTGTCATCGCGCAGGGTGACGCACCACAGCCTGTTGGGAAGAGGGGTTGGTGGTGGGTTAGGCTTCGCCGTAACCCACCCTACAGTTCTACATTTCGTCGAGCTTGATGCCCCGAATGGAGTAGTCCAACAGCCGCATGGGGTGCAGAATGGGGAGCGATCGCCCCTGCCGCTTCAGGTGGGTTTGAATCTGCAGGGAGCAGCCCGGATTGGAGGAGGCGATCGCCGTTGCCCCCGTATTCACCAGGTTTTCTGCCTTTTGCTGCCCCAGTTCCTCCGCCACCGCTGGCTGGAGCATGTTGTAGACCCCGGCACTGCCGCAGCAGAGGGCTGCGTCCACGGGTTCCCGGAGCTGCACACCGGGAATTTGCCGCAGCAGTTGGCGGGGCTGGAGACTGATTTTCTGGCCGTGGAGCAGGTGACAGGCGTCTTGATAAACCATCGTCAGCGGTTCATCCTGGAGGGGATGGAGGGGAGCCGTTAGCCCCACCGCCATGAGGAATTCCTGCACGTCCTTGACCCGCTGGGCAAAGTCCTGGGCCTTCTCGCGGTAGAGGGGGTCGTCCTGCAAAATATGGCCGTATTCCTTGAGGGTGTGGCCGCAGCCCGCCGCGTTGATGATGATGGCGTCTACCCCCGTGCCCTCAAAGCTGTCGATCATCTGGCGGGCCAGCGCCTGGGCCTGGGCCTCCTGGCCCTGGTGGCAGGGCAGGGCCGAGCAGCAGCCCTGGGATTTGGGAATCACCACCTCGCAACCGTTGGCCGTGAGAACACGCACCGTCGCCTCGTTGACTTCGGAGAAAAACACCCGCTGCACACAGCCGAGAATCATCCCGACCCGATAGCGCTTCTTCCCCTGGGCAGGCACCACGTCGGGCAGCGTATCCTGGAACGATCGCCCCGTCACCGCAGGCAGCAGCGACTCCATGGCCGCCAGCCGGGGCGACAGGCCCTTGAGGAGGGGGGTTGAGCGCACCAGGGCCTGCAAGCCAGATTTCTGGTAGAGCAGCATGGGAGCCAGCAGCAGCCGCAGCCGATCGGGGTAGGGAAATAGGGAAAAAATCAGCGTGCGGAAGAGGCGATCGCCCAAAGATCGGGGCTGGTTTCGCTCCACCTGGGGGCGGGTGGCGGCAATCAGCTTGTCGTACTGCACCCCAGAGGGACAGGCAGTAACGCAGGCCAGACAGCCCAGACAGCTATCAAAGTGCTGCGCCGTGGAGGCCGCCAGGGGAATGCGCTGCTCGTTAATTCCATCCATTAAGTAAATGCGGCCTCGCGGCGAGTCCATCTCGGTGCCCAGCACTCGGTAGCTGGGGCAGGTGGCGAGGCAAAAGCCGCAGTGGACGCAGGCATCGATGAGCTTAGGGTCGGGGGGATGGTGGGCGTCGAATCCCTGGGGGGCAAATTCCTGGGGGGCGATCGCCGGATTTGCATTTGCAGGCGAAACGGGTGGAGTGCTGCCGCTGGTGCTGTTGGGCGCGAGGTTTTCAAGCATACTTCAGAAAATTTACTGCTAACTGCGTTGGCCGTGGAAAGCGGCAGGGTGGGCATCCCCTCACAGGCCATTGACAAACCGACCGGGGCTGAGCAACCGCTGGGGGTCAAACTGGTGCTTGATCGCCTGCATCAGGGCAAAGGCATTGCCGCCATATCCCCAAATATCGACAGACTGCTTCCATGCAGGGGGAGCCGCCAGCACCGACAGAAAGCCGCCAGCCCCCTGACAGATTTGCCGCATCTGGGCAACCAGTTCCGGCGAAGCGTCAGCCACATCCAGGCGGATCAGCCCCAGGCCGCTGCCTGCCTGAATTTGGCCCAAAAGCGGGGAGGGGGCGATCGCCACCAGTTTCGTCAGGGCGGCGACGGCCTGGGCCGGGACTACTCCTATTTTGCCGGTTAGGGCTGGGCCTTGACCGGGGGCTTCTATTTTTTCTTGCAATCGTTGCCATAGAACCACGTCCGGAAAGCCGGTGGGGGCATCCGGGGGCAGCGGGGGCAGGGTCGCCGTACAGGCGTGGGATTGGGCCAGGGCCGTGAGCTGGGCCACCTGCTGCTCGACGCTGATGGGTAGGGCCTGGAACCGCACCAGCAGCCCCAGGGCCGCCGCATCGGTGAGGGTGGCGGTGAGGGCGGGGGAGAGGAGGGCGATCGCCGTGGGAGCCAGGGCCGACTGCAGTAGTTCCGTAATTAAGGACTGGATTGCTCCCGCGTCTCCCGTAAGCAGCACCGTCTGGGAGGCGTCTGGCAGCGGGTAGACGCGGAAGGTCACCTGGCTGAGGAGGCCCAGGGTGCCCCACGACCCGGTCAGCAGCTTCATCAGGTCGTATCCGGCGACGTTCTTCACCACCCGCCCCCCGGCTTTGGCCACCTGACCGTCGGATCGCACCAGGGAGAGGCCGATGAGCATATCCCGCACGCCGCCGTAGCGCTGACGACGATACCCGGCATCGGCGGTGGCAACGATGCCCCCCAGGGTGGCGGTGGCGGCATAGCTGGGGTCGAGGGCCAGAAATTGTCGCGATCGCCCCAATATTTCCTGGAGGTCGGCAAACCGCATCCCGGCCTCGGCAGTAACCGTCAAATCCCCCACGGCATGGTCGATCAGGCGGTTTAAACGGGCGGTGCTCACCACAATCTGAATATCCTGGGCCAGACCGCCCCAGGGGAGCTTGCTGCCGCTGCCGCAGGGCAACACCCGCCAGCCGTGGCGGTGGGCACAGGCCATCACGGCAGCCAGTTCGTCGGGGGTGGCGGGGTAAACAACGCAGTCGGGATGGGAATTGGGGGCGATCGCCTGGGAAAGCTGATCTTGAAAGGATGCCTCAATTTGCGCCCATTCCGTCACCTGGTCGGCCCCCACAATTGCGGCCAGTGCTTGGATTTTGTCCCGTGTCTGTTGAGGATTCGGAATCACGCTAACGCCCCCGCTACCTGTCGTTCGTGCTTAGAACCTGTTTGAAAAACCCGGCAGGGGTTTTGGCAATCCAAAACTCTGGCGAGTTTTCGGATAGGCACTTAATTTACCAGGACTCGCAGCACTCAACTCAAATTATGACGAATCTTCTTACCCGTAAAGCGGCTCCAGGTCGGGGCGATCGCCCTGGTTCGCTGCGTTTAATAGACCAGATTGACCGTGTTCTAATCATCGCCTACAAAGAATCCACCACCCTGCTGGAAAAAAGTCTGAGCCAGATGGGGCTGCTGTGCGAAGTTCTGCGCCAGGAGGATCGGCCTGAGTACCGGGGCTATGCCGCCGCCTATCGCTGTCTGCTCAACCATCACCGGGCCTGGGAACGGGCTGCCGCTGCGGATCAACCCACACTGATTGTGGAAGCCGACTTTGTGCCCGTGGAGCAGATGGGCGACCTGCCGCTGCCCTTCGACCCGCACCAAGCCGATGTGGGTGTGGCCTGGATCTACACCTGCGCCCCCCAGCTCTATAGCGTCACCCCCCAGGGCTTTGGCGAGGGCTATTCCACCTCCACCGTGGCCTACATCGTCACCCCCCAGGGGGCGCGGCAACTGCTGGCTATGCTGGACACCGTCACCCAAACTGAGGGAACGGCCTACTCCAACTTTGATTCCCGCATCGACCCGTTTCTGCGCGATCGCCACCTGAAAAACTACATCGCCTTCCGCAACTACGGTGAGCATGGGGGCCGCCCCAATCCCGAACACCGCCGCCACGGCTTGAGCGGCATCCATCGGGCCGATGTGCTGGCGGGGCGGCTGGCTTTCCTGCCCCTCTATGCCTGTTCCGATGCTGCCCTGGCCGCCACTGCTGGAGATGCTCTCCCAGAGCCAACCTGGGCCGACTGGTGGCGCTATTTCCGGGCACGGGGGCAGGCCCGCCTCAAAGGTTTAGGCCGACTGGCCTGGGGCAAGTTTCTGCGGCCTAAGGTGGTGCGGCGATCGCGGGTACCCCTGCGGCTACTGGGGTTTGCCCTCCACCGCCAGCTTTCCCGTCAGCTCTGACGCGGCAGCGACCATTCCACGAGTGGACGGAGTAGGATAGGGTCGGATGATTTTCCTGGAGATGGGGCACTGGTGCCGCCCGGTTTACTGTGATGCAAAATACCCATCGACCGACCTTTGGATCTCAGTGGCTAGGATTGACCTGGTTCAGGGGCAAGCATCGCTGGCTGGGGCAGTTGGCGATCGCCCTGGTGGTTCTATTCCTTTGCCTCTACCAGGGGGGACAGGCGACTGGGGCGGTGGCTCCCGTTAACCAACCCATTGAAACGGCCCCGGTGGTGCTGGACGGACAGCCCCTGTTTGAGATAAGCGATTTCCAGAATTTGAGCGCTGCCGAGCGGGCTGCCCAAATTACCGACCAGCTTGAAGACTGGGCCGAAATGAAACGCCTGCCAGAGGTGACGGTCGATCCCGGGATTGGCAACAGCACCATTCTGCTGAACGGTGAGCACCTGCTGACGGTCACCAAAACGGATGCCATCGCCCTGGGCCGCGAGCGATCGCCCGAAGAGCTGGCCGAGGCATGGGTTCCCCGCATTGAGGCGGCCCTCCAACAGGCCCAAAAGTCTCGCCAGCCCGGTTTTATTCGCTTTGCCCTGCTGCAGTCGGCCCTGGCCCTGGCCCTGGCGGGGCTGAGCCACTGGTGGCTGGGGCGATTTCAGCGCACCCTCAGCCCGCAACCTTTCCAGGATTTCCAGCGTCTCATTAGTGGGCAGCCTTCCTCAGAAGACGAATCGCCGCCGCCTGCTCAGGTGCTCACGGCCCTGGCCCTGGTTGTGCTGCGGGTGGTGATCTGGGGTGCAGCGGTCTTCTACATTACCAACCTGTTTCCCTTTACCCGCGAGCGCACCTACTGGCTTATCCGGCGGCTGGTGGATAGCTTTGTCTCGCCAGTCTTTCCCCTGGGGAACAATACCTATTCCATCACCGATGTGGTGATTCTGCTGGCCGCCTTCCTGGGGGTGCTGATTGCCTCACGGATGATGGCCAATCTGCTGCGATCGCGCGTTCTGGAATTTGCGGGCATTAGCTCTGGCTCCCAGGAGGCGATCGCTGCCCTCACCCGCTATACGCTGGTGGCTCTGGGTACGGTGGTCGTCCTCCAGGTGTGGGGCCTGGATCTCAGCTCCCTCACCATCATTGCCAGTGCCCTGGGGGTGGGCATCGGCTTTGGGTTGCAAAATATCGCCCGCGACTTTGGCAGCGGCCTGGTGCTGCTGTTCGAGCGCCCGGTGCAGGTGGGAGATTTTATTGAGGTGGGGGACTTTATGGGTACAGTGGATCGGATCGGTGCCCGCAGTACCACCGTCAAAACCCTGGCCCAGGTGTCGGTGATTGTCCCCAATTCCTACTTCCTGGAAAACCAGGTGATTAACTGGAGCCACGATAACCCCCTCTCGCGCATCTCCATCCCCGTGGGCGTTGCCTACAGCGCCAACCCCAACCAGGTGCGAGACATTCTGCTCCAGGCGGGCCGCGACCATTCCCGCGTGGTCAAGATGCCCCAGCCCCAGGTGTTTTTCAAAGGGTTTGGCGACAGCTCCATTGATTTTGAGCTACTGGTGTGGATTATGGAGCCTAACCGTCAGCCCATGATCAAAAGCGAGCTGTATTTCGCGATTTTTGACCTGTTCCACCAGCACGGCATTGAAATTCCCTTCCCGCAGCGCGACCTGCATCTACGCACAGACCGTTTGCCCATAGAGTTAATGGAGGGTGCCCGGGGGGTGCGATCGCCCCAGGATATCAATGGCCGTGAAGACCGATAAACACGGCTGATTGGGAAAAATGCCCGGTGACATGAGATTCACCCAATCGCATGAAGCTGATTAAGAGATATTTATAAGACAGTATTAAGAAATAAATTGCCGCATTCAGATTATGCATTGATCCATCGGTTCGGGGTTGAACGAGCAGCCTGTTTTCTAACTGTCCTAGCGCTGATTCAGATTTCTCTGCTCGAAAATCCCGTCATGAAGGTTTGATGCCAGTCACTTTGGGGAATTTTTACGAGGCGATCGCTTCTATTCATTCCAGTCCTTGTCCTGCCACCTGTCACGGCCATGACCCCTTTAGAATCCCAATCTGAGACTCCGCTGTCCCAGTCGGCCCCAGCCGATCTGGCTCCTCCCCGCCGTACTCCGGTCTGGCTGTGGGGGGTACTGTTGCTATTGGCACTGGGAGGCGGGGGCTTTCTCCTCTGGCGTACCGTCTTCAGCCGGGGTGGCCCACCTCCTGGGATGATGATGGGGATGGGGCCGTTGCCGGTCGAGCTGGAAGAAGTAACGGTACAAACGATTGAGGACGCGTCAGAATTTGTCGGTATCCTGGACGCCCAGCAGGGCATTGCCCTGCGCCCCGAAGCCGAAGGCCGCATCACAGAAATTGCCGTTTCTTCTGGCGACACCGTGGAGGCAGGCCAGCTCATTGCCGTCCTCAGCCCCGACCGCAATGAGGCCGAGGTGCGGGCGGCTGAAGCTAACGAAAACGTCTTTCGCGCAGCCCGCACCAGTGCCCAGGCCCAGGTTGAATCCCTGCGGGCCGATAGAATTCGGGCAGAGGCAGAGGTGGCTTTGCAGCAGGCAGAATTTGAGCGCTTCAGAGGTCTGACAGCGGAAGGAGCCTCGTCCCAGCAGCAGCTCGACCAGGTGCGCCGCAATTTAGAGGTGGCCCAGGCGGAGCTGGCGGCCCTTGACCGACAAATTTCCGCCGCCGAAGCCTCGGTGGATGAAGCGTCAGCAGCCTTTAACCAGGCCCAACAGCAAACGGAAGCGGTGCGTTCAGACCTTGATGACAAGCGGGTCGTGGCTCCCATCGGTGGGATTGTTGGCAATATCCCCGTCAAGCTGGGCGACTATGTGGAGGTGACCGACACCCTCACCACCATTACCCAAAACCAGCGGCTTGACCTGGAGCTGGCGGTGCCCGTCGAATATCGCGATCGCCTGCAAACGGGCGTTCCCGTTGAGATTATGGGAAGCCGCGATGGGGAGGCGATCGCCACTGGTAGCATTAGTTTTGTCTCGCCCCAGGTCAATGTCCAGTCCCAGTCAGTTCTGGCAGAGGCCACCTTTGTCAATACTTCCGGACTCCTTCAGGATGACCAGCGGGTCATTGCCCGCATCATCTGGGATGAATCACCAGGGGTACTCGTCCCAGCCACCGCCATTTCCCGCCTGGGAGGACAGGCTTTCGTCTTTGTCGCCAGCCAGCAACCCAACGAAGAAACAGGGGAAACCCAACTGGTGGCCGAGCAGCGTCTGGTGGCCCTCGGCGACATCCAGGGAAACAGCTACCAGGTGGAATCTGGGCTAGAACCCGGAGAAAACATCGTAGTTTCGGGCATCCTCAATTTGTCAGACGGTGCCCCCATTGCGCCTCCCGGTACCCAACCCCCTGGCCCCGGTGGCCCACCCCCCGAATCTTAGGCCAGATTAGCGCCGTGATTCTCCCAATAGTCTGCTGAATTCACCCACCCGGCGAAACTTCATGTTTGTCAATTTCTTTATCAAACGTCCGGTTTTTACCACGGTTTGCGCCCTCATCGTCCTGCTGGTTGGGGCCATCAGCATCCCCCTGCTGCCCATCGCTCAATATCCCGACATCAGCCCCAAGCAGGTAACGGTAACCACCAACTACATTGGGGCCGATGCCCGTACGGTGGAAGACGCCGTCACTACTATCCTGGAGCGGCAGATCAGCGGTGTGGAAGGCATGCGCTACATGACCTCCAGCAGCAGTAACGATGGTACCAGCTCGATTACGGTGACCTTTGATTCGAGCCGCAGCCAGGACATCGCCGCCGTAGACGTGCAAAACCGCGTCTCGATTGCCGAGCCACAACTGCCGGAGGAAGTGACTCGCACGGGTGTGGCTGTTACGAAAGAGTCCAGCAGCATTTTGATGGCCTATGGCCTCTTCTCGGAAGAAGGGAAGTACGATAGCACCTTTTTGAGCAACTATGCCGACCTGTACATGGTCGATGCCCTGAAACAGGTATCGGGGGTAGGCAACGTCCAGATCTTTGGTGAGCGCAAGTATGCCATGCGTATCTGGCTCGACCCAAACCGGCTGGCCAGTCGAGGGCTGGTGGCCCAGGACGTGGTCGATGCCCTGCGGGAGCAAAACATTCAGGTGGGGGCGGGGCGCATCGGTCAACCCCCGGCTCCCGACAATCTGGAGTATCAGGTAGACCTGCGGGCGGTCAGCCGACTGCGCAGCGTACCCGAGTTTGAGGACATTATCATCGCGGTCGGCGAAGAAGACGGTAGCCTCACCCAGCTGCGGGATGTGGGCAGAGTCGAGCTGGGGGCAGAAAACTACAGCTCGTTCCTACGCTTTCGCGGCAATGAAGCCGTGGGTTTGGGGATTTACCAGATCCCCGGCAGTAACGCCCTGGATGTGGCCAACGGCGTAAAGCAGGCCATGGCATCGCTGGCGGAAGACTTCCCCCCCGGCATGACCTACGACATCGGCTTTGACACCACAGACTTTGTGCAGCAGTCCCTCCTGGGGGTGCTCTGGACGCTGATTCAGGCCGTTGGGCTGGTGGTTCTGGTTATCTTTGTCTTTTTGCAGGACTGGCGCACCACCGTTATTCCAGCGGTCACCATTCCAGTTGCCTTGATTGGAACGTTTGCCTTTGTCAAAGTCTTTGGTTTCTCCATCAACAGCCTCACCCTCTTTGGTCTTACCCTGGCTTCGGGGATGGTGGTGGATGACGCCATTGTGGTGGTGGAAGACATTGCTTCCAAGATTCAGCGCAAGGGCATGGGGCCGAAGCAGGCATCAGTGGAGGCTATGCGCGAGCTAACGGGGGCGGTGATTGCCACGTCGCTGGTGCTGATGGCGGTGTTTGTGCCGGTGGCTTTCTTCCCTGGGACGACTGGCGCACTGTATCGCCAGTTTGCTTTGACCATTGCCTTTGCGATCGCCCTTTCCACCTTTAACGCCCTCACCCTCACCCCCGCCCTTGCGGCCCTGTTGCTGCGCCGCAATCCTCCCGTGGGTGGGCCACTGGGGACTTTGTTTCGGATCTTCAACTCAGGGCTAGACTGGCTGCAAAATCGCTACCGCAACAGCCTGGAAATTCTCTCCCAATTGAGATATCTGGTGCTGGGCATTTTTGCCCTGCTGCTGGTAGCAACGGCCTGGATTTATTCCTATGTTCCCTCTGCTTTTTTGCCGGAAGAAGATCAGGGCTACTTCATTACTATTGTGCGGGGGCCAGAAGGTTCCTCCCTCAACTACACCAGCAACATCCTGCGGCAGATCGAAGATATTTACCTGCAAATTCCAGAGGTGCGGGCCACCTTTGCTGTGGGTGGCTTTGGCTTTAGCGGCAATATTGCCAACAGTGCGGTTGTCTTCACTACCCTGGAACCCTGGTCTGAGCGCACCGCCCCCTCCCAGTCGGCCACGGCAATTATTGGCCAGGTACAGGGGCAGTTGATGCAAATTACCGACGGTCAGGCGTTTGCGGTGAACCCCCCCACCATTCAAGGTCTGGGTAGCTTTGGCGGATTTCAGTATCAGCTTCAGGATCGGCGGGGCAACCTGGATCTAAACCAGTTGCTGGAAATCATGGGCCAGCTTCTGGGGCAGGCCAACCAGAACCCCAATCTGCAGGCGGTGTTTACCACCTATGCCGCCAGTTCCCCACAGATTGAGATTGAAGTGGATCGCGATCGCGCCAAAGCCCTCCAGGTGGATGTGGATGAAATTTTCAACACCCTCCAAACCTACCTGGGGTCTCAGTACGTCAATGATTTCATCCTGGGACGCCGCACCTATCGCGTTTACGTTCAGGCCGATCAGCAGTTTCGCTCAAACCCCAGCGATATCAATCGCCTCTATGTGCGCTCCGCGCTGGATGAAATGATTCCCCTCAGTAATCTGGTCACCCTGACGGAGACGGTGGGTGCCCAGTCCATCAACCACTACAACGGGTTCCGATCTATCGAAATTAACGGTGGCCCCGCTCCGGGTGCCAGTTCTGGGGAAGCGCTGCAGGCCATGGAAGCGGTTTCGGCGCAGGTGCTGCCCCCCGGGGTGGGCTATCAGTGGTCTGGAACCGCACTGGAGGAAATTGAATCCGGTGGGCAAGCGCCAATTATTTTTGGGCTGGGGTTGGTGTTTGTGTTTCTTGTCCTGGCGGCCCAGTATGAAAGCTACGTTGACCCGACTATCATCATGTTTGCGGTGCCGCTGGCCATTCTGGGGGCGCTGGTGGCCCAGGCCGTTCGAGGTCTCCCCAACGATGTGTACTGTCAGATTGGTTTGGTAATGCTCATTGGCCTGGCTAGCAAAAACTCCATTCTCATTGTGGAGTTTGCTAACCAGTTGCGGGAGCAGGGGCTACCCATCACCAAAGCCGCCCTGGAAGCGGCTGAACAGCGGCTGCGGCCCATTTTGATGACGGCTATTTCTACCCTCAGCAGTATCTTTCCGCTGGTGATCGCCACGGGAGCTGGGGCGGGCAGCCGTCAATCTCTGGGAACGGCAGTTTTCGGCGGCATGTTTGTGGCTACTTTCTTGAGTCTGTTTGTGGTGCCTATCCTGTACATCATCATCAAGTCTCTGACCAACCGCCCCTCCGGTCACGACGACGTTACACCACCCCGGCTGGAAGAAAGCGCGCCCTACAACGGAGCGATCGTCACCCCGTCCTCCCAAAATCCATAGGAGCCGCTGGTTGCCCAGACAAATCTTGTGGCTTGCAAAAAGTGAAGGTCAAGTCTGCGGGAATTCCTCACGTAAACAAACCTTTGCTTTATTACCTGCATAAAAACCCCATGGCGTTCTTCACCCCAGCTTTGCTATAACCCCGGTGGAGATACTGAGAGTCTGGCTTTTTCGGAGCCTTTTCTGAAGACTCTCTGCCGATCGCACCTTAGCAGCAGGTTAACAGGTCATGGTTGAGGCAAAGCGGCTGGTGGTTCACGTCGCCGATATTCAGGTGTCAGAAACGTCTGGGATGGGGCGCATTGCGTGGCACTGGAAACAGGAACTGGAGCGGCGGGGCTATGACTACCTTCACATTGGCCCTCAGGAGGTTGGTTCCCTGCTCCACAGCGGGCTGTTCCCCTATGCGGCCTTTCGGGCCTACCGTCGCTTAAAGCGAGAAGCCACCTTCTTTCTGGTGCACGAGGCGGCATCGAGCTGGTTCCTGGAGCGGCGCAGTCCGGTAGCGGTGTTTAGCCATGGGCTAGACCGGCGCTCCTGGGAGCTGGGGAAGCAGCGGGGCCAGGCCCTCAGCCTCAAGTCGCGCCTGCTCTTTCCCCTGTGGCGTATCCGCCCCTGCGATTTGGGCATCCGTAAAGCGAACACCCTGCTGTTTAGCAATTACGAAGACGTCGAGTTTGCTCAGCAATATTACCACCGCAGCGCCAGGGACATTATGGTGTTTCGCAACGGAATCTATCCCAGTGACCTGGACGAAACCCAGCAACCGGGCGATCGCCCCACTATTGGTTTCCTGGCCACCTGGTCAGAGCGCAAGGGCATGTATACGCTGATGGCGGCAGCAGAGCAGCTCCACAGCCGGGGTCATCGGCTCCACTGGCTGCTGGCGGGCACCGGGGGCAGCGTCGAGTCGGTGCAAGCGATGTGGCCCGCTGATTTGCAGCCTTTTGTTGAGGTGATGCCCAAGTTTCAGCGTGAGGAGGAATCAGCGATCCTGGCGCGGTGCAACGTCTTCGTGCTGCCCAGCTTCTACGAAGGCCAGCCCCTTTCCCTGCTGCAGGCGATGGCGGCGGGGCGCTGCTGCATTACCACCAACTGCTGCGGTCAGCGGGACGTAATTCGGCATGGAGACAATGGCCTGCTCCACGAACCGGGGGATGCGGATCGGCTGGCCCAGCTCATTGAACAGGTGATCACCCAGCCCGAGCAGCGGCTGGCGCTGGGGCGGCGAGCCAGAGAATCGGTGGGCGATCGCCCCTGGGAGCAGGTGTCACGGGAAGTGGTGGATCGCCTGGAGCAGGTTTTTGGCCTGGAGCGAGTTTAAGGCACCGTTAAAGACTATTATCGAACATTAGATGTCAATCCACCCAAATTGGGATGCCTTATGCGCGTGCTCATGCTGTCGTCCACGTTTCCCTATCCGCCCAGCCGGGGCGGCACGGAGGTGCGCACCTTTCACCTGCTTCAGTATTTGCAGCAACACCATGAGGTAACCCTGGTGACCCAGCGCCAGCCCGATGTTACGGACGAAGAGGTAGCTGCCCTGGAGGAACTGGTGACGGAGCTGGCCGTTTTTCCCTTACCGATGGCAAAGCCATCCGGGTGGATCGTGGGAAAACTTTTGGGGAAAGTGGTGCGACTGTTGGGGGCGATCGCCACGGGAATTCCTCCCAACGTCCGCTGTCGCTATTCCACCAAAATCCAGTCCTGGGTCGATCGGCGAGTGCGGGACGGCAAGTTTGACGTGATCACCTGCGAGCATGGGGTGAATGCGGTCTACGTACGCCCAGCCTGGCGGCGGCGGGTGCGGACGGTGCTCAACGCCCACAGCCTCAGCTATCCGTCAATTCTCAGCCACCTGCGGGTAGGGGCGGCGGAGCAGCCGGGGCGCGATCGCCTCTATCTCGCCACCGTGCGCCGCTACGAAACCCGCTATCAGCGCCAGTTCTCAGCGGCAGTGGTGACCACCCCAGATGACCAGCGGGAGTTCATCGCCCTTTGCCCAGGCGTTCCTGTTCACATCGTTCCCAACGGTGTGGATCTGGTGCGCTTCCCCCTGCGAGCTGCCGATCCGGGGGGCGATCGCCTGGTGTTTGTCGGCGCAATGGACAGCACCCACAACCTGGACGCAGCCAAATTTTTCGTAGAAGAAATCATGCCCCTGCTGCGGCAGCGCTACCCCAGCCTCCAGCTCAGCATTGTCGGGGCACGGCCTACGGATGCCGCCCTGAAGCTGGGCCGTTCTCCTGGGGTCACGGTCACAGGAGCAGTCCCCTCGGTGGTGGACTACCTGCACCAGGCCGTTGCCTGTGTGGTGCCCCTGCGTACCGGATTTGGCATCAAGAACAAAACTCTGGAAGCGATGGCGACAGGCGTGCCGGTGGTGGCCAGCGATCGCGGTCTGGAAGGTCTCTCCGTAGACGAGCCGAACCAGCCCCTGCGGGCGCTGCGAGCCAATACGCCCCCTGAGTATGTGGATGCTATCTGCCGCTTGATTGAAGATCCGGCTCTGCGGGAAAGCCTGTCGCGGGCGGGGCGATCGCTCATTGAAACCACCTACACCTGGGAGCGGGCGGGGGCTGCCTACGAGCAGATTCTCATCAATAAGTGTTAACCCTCCCTGGGGGAGTTTCGCGGTCGTTGGGGAGATCCGTTAGGCTGATCTCGAAGACGTACCGACACAACTCAATATTTGCTATGAAAAACGGTCATTACATCATGTCCCTGGATTTAGGGACGACGGGCAACCGCGCCATTTTGTTTGACTCAGAAGGCCAAATTGTCGGCCAGGACTATAAGGAATTAACTCAGTACTACCCCAAACCGGGCTGGCTGGAGCACGACCCCCGCGAGATCTGGGACGACATCTCCATCGGCATGAAGAACGCCATTCATAAGGCCAGGATTGAGCCGTCCGAAATCGCCGCCATCGGGCTAACAGTGCAGCGGGAAACCTGTCTGCTGTGGGACAAGGAGACAGGCCGCCCGCTGCACAACGCCATCGTCTGGCAGGATCGGCGTACCGCTCCCCTATGTAAAAAACTTCGGGCGGAGGGGAAGGCTGACCTGGTGCGCGATCGCACTGGCCTGGTGCTCGACGCCTATTTCTCAGCCAGCAAGCTGGCCTGGCTCCTGGAGCAGGTTCAGCACATCCAGGATCCGCCTCTGGATCTGGATCGCATTCTGACGGGCACCATCGACACCTGGGTGCTGTGGAATCTGACGGGGCGCAAGGTTCACGCCACCGACCACAGCAACGCCAGCCGCACCATGCTGCTGAACCTGACCTCCAGCCAGTGGGATGGGGACATGCTGAAGCTATTTGGCATTCCGGCCCACTTCATGCCGGAGATTAAGCCCAGCCTGGGGCTGTTTGGCCACACCGACCCATCGCTCCTGGGGGTGGAAATTCCCATCATGGCCATCCTGGGAGATCAGCAGGCGGCACTGTTTGGGCACGGGTGTAACCGTCCGGGGTTTCTCAAATGCACCTATGGCACGGGTGCGTTCCTGGTTTCCCACACCGGATCGGAAATTGCCTGGTCTAACAACCAGCTCCTGGCCACGATCGCCTGGAGTGAGTCTACCCCCAACGGCCAGCCCAAAATTGGCTACGCCCTGGAAGGCAGCATGTTCACCGCCGGAGCCTGTATCCAGTGGCTGCGGGACGGGCTGAAAATCATTACCACCGCTGCTGATACGGAACCGCTGGCGGAAAACGTGCCCGATAACGGCGGCGTCTACTTCGTCCCGGCCCTCAGCGGGTTGGGTGCGCCCCACTGGGACATGACGGCTCGCGGGGCATTCCTCGGCATCACCGGGGGCGTACAGCGGGAGCACATGGTGCGGGCGGTACTGGAGGCGATCGCCAACCAGGTTAAGGAAGTGGTGGACGCCGTCAACGAAGACAGCGGCACCAGGGTGAGCCTGCTGAAGGTGGACGGCGGAGCCTGTCAGAACAATTTCCTGATGCAGTACCAGGCGGATGTGCTGGGCATTCCTGTTGAACGTCCAGCGGTGATTGACGTGACTGCCCAGGGGGCCGCCTACGCCGCCGGTTTGGCCTCTGGCCTGTGGAACGACTACGACGTTCTGCAAAACCGCCGGAAAATTGATCGGGTGTTTGAGCCGGGCAGCGGTCAGGCCCAGGCCCAGGAAAGCTTCACCATGTGGAAAAAGGCCGTCGAGCGGGCCAAAAACTGGGAAGAGGCTTAGAGATCCCCATAAAGGGGAAGCCTTTCGTCGTCCTGCGGACTGTCCTGCGGATATTCCTGTGAACTTTATTGAAGAATGTCCTCCGGATTGTCCTCAGGACATGATAGGATGCAGGGGAGCAAGCAACAAAAAGGCTGGAGGGTTCAGGGAGACGATGCTTCCACTGGTGAGTAGTTTCCCGCTGGCGCACAAATGCCAGAGTAACTGACAGCCCATCACCTGTGGCCGACTGCCCTCTTCGGCAGTCCGTCACCTACGGCAAAGGTGATGCCAGTGCTAACACCAACATCACCCCCAGAAAAAGCAGAACCAAGTTGAAACTGAATTAGCAGTCTGGACTGGCCAGCCCTAGGGCTGGTCTTTTTATTATACAGGTTTGGAAACCCGCCAGGCCACCTCGCCACCACGATAGCCCGCCTGGGTGAAGACAAAACCCGCATCGGAAAAGCGATTGCCATATTGCTGAATTTCTGAAGCCGACAGATCCAGCAGGTAAGCGACTTCCGATGTTTTTAATACCCAGCCACCCCGTACTGCTCGCTCCAGGGTCTCAAAGTAGGCAAGGGGATCGGGTTTCGGTGGGGCGGGCTGGAAGCGGGCGGCCATCTCGGCGGCGATCGCTGCAGCAATCTGAATAATGTTGCCAGGGGGAAAGGACAGTCCTGTGGTCTCGTCTAAGGACGGTTCATCGGACGATAACTCAGAGGGCTGAATTCCCCGCATCTCCAAAAACTCCGCCGTTGTCCCCCCTGCTTTCAGGTGGCGATCCAGGTCGTCCATCAGTTGGATGGCCGGCCCTTCCAGAAAGGCTTTGTTGCCCACCTTTTTTGGCTCAATGCCCAGGGCATTCATCCTTGTGTAGAAAGCGCTTCTAGCAATGCCATAGCGGTCTGGCATTTGGCTCACGGGGATTCGATCCAGCCCGTCGTTGTTCATTCCATTATCCTCTGGACTGTCCTTAGGATATTTCCAATAGTATCCCTACTGGGAGTCCATTAGCGGATATTTTAGATACGGCTGTTCTGTCCTATGGACTATCCTGTGGACAATCTATAGGACAAGTGTTGGTGAGTGACGGGCTGGCTCCAGGCGTATTCCACCAGCCCTGGGTGCGGCTTATTCACAATCTGCCTCTAGCAGGTATTTCCCATGCGCCTGGGCTTTAACAATCGGACATAGTGCCTATCCAACAAACTCGTTAGGGTTTTTGAACAGGTTCATAATGCGACGAGGCAAAAAATATGCTCCGACGGCTCCTGCTCTGGCTGATCTGGATCGGCTTTATCATCTACGCCCTATTCTTTGCGCCCCCTTTGCAGCCGGACACGCTCCGGCCCATCCAAATGTTGCTGGCGGGGCAGTTGCCAGCCATCAACCCGGTGATTGTGTCGCTGTTTAGCCTGGTGGGAATTTGGCTGCTGATTTATAGCTGTCTGATTTTTCCCGATGGCAGAATGCAGTCCCTCCCGGCCTGGGCATTTATGTTGGGGGCGATCGCCACCGGTATTGTTTCCCTCATTCCCTACCTGGCCCTACGCCAACCAAATCAAGAGTTTTCAGGAAAAAAAGACCCCTGGCTTGCCATTTTGGACTCCCACACTACCGGCGTCATCCTGACGATCAGCACCGCCATTCTGCTGTTGTTTGCCATCATCTGGGGGGACTGGGCTGGCTTTGTCCAGGAGTTTCTGACGAATCGGTTTATTCACGGCATGAGTCTGGCGTTTGTTTTATTCGGTGTGCTGTTTCCCTACCCCACCCTGTTACAGGACGACATGGTGCGGCGGGGGTTGACGCCAGACTCACAGCTGTTTCGACTCACGGCATGGGTGCCCCTGTTTGGCCCGCTGGCCTACCTGTGTCTGCGTCCGCCCCTGCTGTCGCTGCGGTTTCGCCATACCGGCCTACAGCCTTAGGTTTGTGGGTGAATTCCCCGCAGCACAGGGAATTCACCCTGATATCAAGGCATAGACCTGAATCGGTTAGCGGTTAACGGTAGTCATGTCGGGGTAGCGATCGCCCACGGCCACCCCCTGGGGCATCACCGCGTCAATGCGCTCCAGATCACTGGGAGATAGCTCCACCGCCACCGCACCGGCATTTTCCTCCAGATACTTGCGGCGCTTGGTGCCGGGAATGGGCACGATGTCCTCCCCCTGGGCCAAAAGCCAGGCGATCGCCAACTGCGCAGGCGTTACCCCCTTCTCCTGGGCGATGTCCTTCACCCGCTGTACCAGATCCAGGTTCTTGGCAAAGTTCTCCCCCTGGAAGCGGGGTGAGCGGCGGCGGTAGTCGTCCGGTGCAAAGTCCTCTGGACTCTGGAAAGCGCCCGTGAGGAAGCCTCGCCCCAGGGGGCTGTAGGGTACAAAGCCGATGCCCAGTTCCCGCACCGTGGGCAGAATCTCCGCCTCCGGCTCGCGGCTCCAGAGGGAATACTCCGTTTGCAGGGCGGCAATGGGATGCACGGCGCAGGCGCGACGAATGGTGGCGGGGGCAGCTTCTGACATGCCCAGATAGCGCACCTTCCCGGCCTGCACCAGTTCCGCCATGGCCCCAATGGTGTCCTCAATGGGGACAGATGGGTCAACCCGGTGCTGGTAGTAGAGGTCAATCACCTCCACCTCCAGCCGCCGCAGGGAGTCGTCGCAGCACTGCCGCACGTATTCCGGCCTGCCGCTGACGCCGCCCCAGCCGCCGTCCGCTGTCCGCACGTTGCCAAACTTGGTAGCCAGAATGACCTGATCGCGGCGATCGCCAATGGCCCGCCCCACCAGTTCCTCATTGGTAAACGGCCCGTACATATCCGCTGTATCCAGGAAGTTAATGCCCAGCTCCAGGGCGTGGTGGAGGGTGGCGATCGCCTCCGACTCATCCCGCCCGCTGTAGAACTCCGACATGCCCATGCAGCCAAGCCCGATGGCAGAAACCTCTAATCCTTGACCGAGTTTGCGTGTTTTCATGATTTAAATTTCTCCCTCAAGAACCTCTTTAACCGCGAGCATGCCGTTGATTACTGCCGGAAATTCGGCGTAAACAGCCCTTTGCATGACAACTGTTCCCACCCCCTGGAATGGTTCCGAGCTATCGGTAGGATGGGGGGACGGATTGTCCCGGCGCTTTGAATAAGCCGCTGTGTTTAGCATTTGCCTCCAGTTCTGTGTAGTGCTGGATTTTCCAATCAATGACAGCGAGATTGTCCTGGAGCTGGCGAATTTGCTCGATCACCACCTGACGGTGGGCCTCTAGCATCTGCCGCCGCTCGTGGAACCCGTCGTCTGGATGTTCCCTCACCAGCGCTGCGTACCGCTGCATCTGGCGAATCGGCATTCCCGTCAACCGCAGTTTGTTGAGGAATTCGATCCAGCGAATGTCCGTAGACGAGTAGCGCCGATGACCGCTGGGCGATCGCTGAATCGGTGCAATCAAATCGCAGCGTTCGTAGTAGCGCAGGGTATGAACGCTAAGCCCGGTGGCTTCAGCGACCTGCTGAATGGTGAGTTCCTGTTCCATATCTGCACGGTAGAGGTTAGAGTGTGCTCTAAGTCAAGCAGAAATTTCGATTGAGTTTCAATTCACCGGATGAACGAAGTTCCCCCCAATTCCACCCACCCCCTCAGCCGTGAGGAATGGCGCGATTGGTTGGCCGCCAACCACCAGCAGGCCGAAAACGTCTGGCTGATTACCTACAAGAAATCCACCGGCAAGCCCACCCTCAGCTACGACGACGCTGTGGAAGAGGCGCTTTGCTTTGGCTGGATCGACAGCCTGCCGCGCAAGCTGGACGACGAGCGCAAAATGCTCTACTTTGCCCCCCGCAAACCGGGCAGCGGCTGGTCGCGCCCCAACAAAGAGCGGGTAGAGCGTATGGTGGCGGCGGAGAAAATGGCCCCGGCGGGACTGGCCAAGGTGGAAGCTGCCAAGGCAGACGGTTCCTGGACGGCCTTGGATGAGATTGAAAACCTGACAATACCCGATGATTTAGCTGCAGCGCTGGCGGAGCTACCCCCAGCGGCTGAAAACTGGGAGGCATTTCCCCGCTCTGTGAAGCGGGGCGTTTTGGAGTGGATTGCCAGCGCTAAGCGGGAGGCGACCCGCAGGAAGCGTGTTGAGGAAACCGCACAACTGGCGCAGCGAAATGAGCGGGCCAACCAGTGGAAGCCAGAGAGGTCTTAGGCGAGATTCAACAAAAATTACCGGGACTGAGCCGAGAATTTTGCCTGGACCAGCCGTTGCTGAGCCGTCTTCAGCGCCTGGGTGACCTGGGCAAAGCCAGTTCCGCCGGGGCTGTTGCGGGCGGCAACCACCTGCTGGGGGGCGATCGCCTCGTAGATGTCTGCCTCAAAGGCGGGATGGAGCGATCGCCACTCCTCCAGGGTCAAGTCCTTCAGCAGCTTGCCCGCCGCCAGGCTAGTTTTCACCACCTTGCCTACCAGATTATAGGCTTCCCGGAACGGCACCCCTTTGGTAGCCAGGTAATCGGCCACGTCCGTCGCGTTTGAGAAGTCTTCGGCCACGGCCTGGTTGAGCCGCTCTGGGCGGAACGTCAGCCCCTCCTGCATGAGAATGGTGATGGCCTCCAGGCAACCCTGCACCGTATAGACGGTGTCAAACAGGGCTTCCTTGTCCTCCTGCAAATCTTTGTTGTACGCCAGGGGCAGACCCTTCATCAGCACCAGCAGGCCCTGGAGGTGGCCAAAGACGCGCCCCGTCTTGCCTCGCACCAATTCAGGCACATCGGGATTTTTCTTTTGGGGCATGATGCTGGAGCCGGTGGAGCAACTGTCGGTGAGGGTGACGAAGCGAAACTCCTCCGACGCCCAGAGAATGATCTCCTCCGACAGGCGCGACAGGTGCACCATGATCAGGCTGGCCGCCCCCAGGAACTCGATGGCAAAGTCGCGATCGCTCACCCCGTCCAGGCTGTTGGCGTAGATGCCTTCAAACCCCAGCAACTCCGCCGCATAGTGGCGATCGATGGGAAAGGTGGTGCCCGCCAGCGCCCCCGACCCCAGGGGCGAAATGTTTACCCGCTGGTAAATTTCCCCCAGGCGCTCCCAGTCGCGCTGGGCCATCTCCACGTAGGCCAGCAGATGGTGGGCAAGGCTGAGGGGTTGGGCACGCTGCAGGTGGGTGTAGCCAGGAATGAGGGTGCGGACGTGCTGGCTGGCCTGCTCCAGCAGCACCCCCTGAAAGTCGAGAAGCTGCCCCCGGATGTGGACGATTTGCTCCCGCAGGTAGAGCCGAGTATCGGTGCCCACCTGGTCGTTGCGCGATCGCGCCGTGTGCAGTTTTTTCCCGGCATCCCCCACGATCTCCGTGAGCCGCCGCTCCACTGCGAAATGCACGTCTTCCGCATCAATGCCCGGCTGAAAGCTGCCCTGGCGATACTCCTGGCGAATCTGCTCCAGCCCCGCCACCAGCACTTCCCCTTCTTCTGGGGAAATGATGCCCGTCTTGGCCAACATACGGGCGTGGGCCTGAGACCCCGTGAGGTCGTACTCGATCAGGGCAATGTCGAAGCCGATGCTGGCATTAAAGCGGGCGATCGCCGGATGCAGGGCCGACTCAAAACGTTGACTCCAGGTTTGGGGCGGTGGTTGGCTCATGGGCGCAGGTAGACGGGGATGAGGGGGGACAGGGGACTTTAGGGAACTGCTGGCAAGATTTAGCCGTAGGTGGTCAAGCCCCGCAGCAAGTATCCAATGATAATGCCAATGATCAGCGCCCAGATTTGCCCCGACTGAACAAAATTGTTGAACCAGGTCCGTGCCCCGGCAAATACGTCGGTTTCAAACTGCTGGGCCAGCAGGCTCCAGTCGCTGGGGGAAATGTGGGGCAGGGAAGGATGGCCCAGGTGCGCCAGGGTGCCCCAGTCGGGAAGGGCCGCCAGCAGGTCTGGGGTCGATTGGATAAGATGCAAAATAACCATAGCCGAGAAATCCTCACACGCAGTTAAATGGGCGATCGCTCCATAGAGCAATCGCCCTTAGTTTCCCACACGCCCTATGAAGTTTCAACAATCCTTATATAACCAGCCTTTCGGCGATCGCCCCTGGCTCAGCCTCAGAGCTGAGACCCTCTGTTGAAGGTTGGAACGCCAGTTTCTTAGCTAATCGAGCAGCTTTCTTCGTCGCAGGAAATGCTGGCAGCGGCTTCTTCAGGAACGATGGTAAAACCACCCACCCGCACTCCTTCAAAACCGAACTGCTCCCGGAGCACCTGGCTAAAGCTGGCAATGATTTCGGGTAGTTGCCGTTCAATTTCAGAGCGCAACTGGTCAGCTTCGGGTGGGGGATTGCCAACGGCTTGTACAGACATAGGGCTTTGCTCCAGATAGATGTTTCTACTCATTTTAGGGGAAGATGGGCGGCTGATTGAGATATCGGGCGATCGCCCCGGCCTTTTCCCTGCTTACCGCCCCTGGGCAAACCGCATCCCTCGATACACTTTGGGTTGGGTAAACGCGCTAGCTTGCTATTCCACCGGGCTGTTCCGGCATCGATACGGCGATACGGCCTGCGCGGATTCTTTGCATCAAGGTTGCCAGATTGGGAGGCGGGAATGAATAGACGCACATTGCTCAGGCTGGTTGGTAGGGCCGGAGGCGTGGCTGCCATGCTCACCACCATGAAAGCGATGGGGTTGCTGCACGGTGCGGCCACCGGCACCGAACGCCCTGATTTGCCCGCAGGCTCAGGGGAAGGCGTCAAAGTGGCAATTTTGGGGGCGGGCATCGCCGGGATGACAGCGGCCTATGAGCTGTCTAAGGCAGGTTATGAATGCGCCATTCTGGAAGCGCGCGATCGCGCTGGCGGTCGATGCTGGACGATTCGGGGGGGGGACGCCATCCGGGAAACGGATAGTGAGCAAACCTGTGGGTTTGATACAGCGGACTATCTGTACTTCAACCCAGGGCCAGCCCGCATTCCCCACCACCACCAGGGCTTGCTGGGCTACTGCAAAGAGTTTGGCGTGCCGCTGCAGGTCATCGTCAACGAAAACCGGGCCTGCTACTTTCAGGATGACAACGCCTTTGGCGGAGCACCTGTCCTGAATCGGCGGGTAATCAACGATAGCCGGGGCTACGTTGCCGAGCTGTTAGCTAAAGCCATCAGCCAAAATGCGCTGGAAAAAGAGGTCTCAACCGATGATCAGGAGAGTATTTTGGAAATGGTGGCCAGTTTTGGCAGCCTCAACGCTGATTTGCTCTATGCCGGATCAGGTCGAGCGGGCTACAAAGTCACCCCTGGTTCCGGTGCTGAGGTGGGCGAAACCTACGAACCCATCGACTTCTCAGAGCTGCTAAAGGCGGATTTTTGGCAGTATAAGATGAACTTTGGTGAAGGCTTTAACCAGGCAGCCACCATGCTGGAACCGGTGGGCGGCATGGATCGAATTGCTCAGGCGTTTGTCCAACAGGTGGGGCATTTGATCACCTACAACACCGAGGTAACGCAGATTCGTAAAACTGGCTCTGGCGTGCGTCTGGTGTATACCAACCGGATGACGGGGGAAGAAGCCGCCCTCGACGCAAACTACGTGATTTGTACCCTGCCCCTGTCGGTGCTGGCAACCCTGGATACGGACTTTTCCCCCGAATATCAGGCAGCGATCGCCCTGGGTGCCACCTCCTATGTGCGGGCGGTGAAACACGCCTTTCAGACCAAACGCCGCTTCTGGGAAGAGGATGCCCAAATCTACGGCGGCATTTCCTGGACGGCGCGGGACATTACCCAGATCTGGTATCCCACCGCCGGGTTCCATCAAGCCACGGGTATTCTCCTGGGAGCCTATGTTTGGAGTAATGACATTGGCGATCGCATCGCTGCCCTGCCCATTGCCGAGCGCTTACAGCAGGCCGTGGCCGATGGCGAAGCCGTACATCCCGGCTATGGAAGCGATCTGCATCTGGATACGGGGGTGAGCGTGGCCTGGGGCAAAATTCCCTACAGTCTGGGCGGCTGGATTGAGTGGGAGGATGAGGCACGGGAAACGGCATATCCGCTCCTCAACACCCCGGATGGCCCCCTCTATCTGGCCGGAGAGCATCTGAGCTATGTGACCGGCTGGCAGGAAGGGGCGGTACTTTCGGCCCACGACGCCGTGCGGGGCATTTCGGCCCAACTGCAGGCCCAGCGATCCTAAGCAGCCTTCCTCGATTAAGGCGCTTTCTGGAATCCCTCTGAAAAAGATATTACCGTTTGTCAGGGCAGTATGGTACTCTTCCGCAGATTTCGCAGATTCCGCAGATGAATAACCTTCCTGCCGATTCTCCATCTGCGCCCATCTGCGAAATCTGCGGATATATTTCGGATGTCGTTACCAAGGGGCAAATGGCTGTTCACCCTAACCGTGTAAATTGAGCAAGAGGTAGGGCGCTCAATGTCCACCGTACCAAATCAAACGAGACGCCAGTCAACTAACCGTGAGGAGTCAAAACCATGATGAAGCTTTGGAAGCAAATCACCTGGATGGTGTTAGGAGCAGTGGGAGGGGCGATCGCCCTATTGCTCGCCCTGGCCCACCCCTCCGTTGCCCAGGAGATAATTCGCTACCCCATCCCCAACTCCACCTTTCCCATCGCCCGTGCCGTGGAGCTGCCTCCGGATGTCCGGCTGGTGTACGTGAGCGGCCAGGTGCCTCCCGTCGTCAATGCCGACGCGCCGGGAGACTCAATCGAGGCGTTTGGCGACACCAAAACCCAGACGGTGGGAGTGCTGGAGCGCATCCAGGTCATTCTCACGGATGTGGGCCTGACAATGGGCGACGTGGTGAAAATGCAGGTATTTCTGGTGGGCGACCCCAACAACGGCGGCATGATGGACTTTGCGGGATTCATGGAAGGATACACTCAGTTTTTTGGCACGGAAGAGCAGCCCAATCTCCCAGCGCGATCGACGATGCAGGTGGCGGGTCTGGTGAATCCGGGCTGGTTAGTGGAGATTGAAGTGACGGCGGTAAAACCGGGCTGATTCGGTCTCTCTCAGATTCGTTGCGCCACTCCCTCGCCCAATCCACTACACTGAAAAGCGTCGCGCTGCGGATCAGAACCATGGCCAATCCATCCAAGCCCCTGACCTACCCCGAAAGCCCCAAAGGGAAGCAGGTCGATGATTATCACGGTACGTCGGTGGCCGACCCCTACCGCTGGTTGGAAGACCCTGACTCGGAGGAAAGCCGCCAGTGGATTGAGGCCCAAAACCGCCTGACTTTTGGCTTCCTGGAGGGCATTGGGGGGCGGCAGCAGATCAAGGAGCGGCTAACCCAGCTCTGGAACTATGAGAAGTTTCGCATTCCCTTTAAGAAGGGCGATCGCTACTTTTACTTCAAAAATGATGGTTTGCAAAACCAGGACGTGCTCTATACTCTGCCCGATCTGGGCGGTGAGCCACGGACGCTGATTGATCCCAATACTTTCTCCGAAGATGGCACCGTCGCCCTGTCCGGCATTGCCATCACCGAAGATGCCCGGTATGTGGCCTACGGAACTTCTGCCTCCGGCTCTGACTGGCAGGAGTGGCACGTGCGGGAGGTGGCCACCGGGGAGGATTTGCCCGACCGGGTGCAGTGGGTGAAGTTTTCGGGAGCTTCGTGGACCCACGACAATCAAGGCTTTTATTACAGCCGCTACGACGAACCCCAGGAAGACACCAAGCTGGAGGACGTCAACTACTTCCAAAAGCTTTACTATCACCGCCTGGGCACGCCCCAGGCCGAAGATATTTTGGTCTACCATCGCCCCGATGAGAAGGAGTGGGGCTTTGGCGGCAGTGTCACCGAAGACGGACGCTACCTGGTGATTGGCGTCTGGCGGGGCACCGATCGCAAGAACCTGGTGTTTTATAAAGACTTGAGTGACCCCAATAGCGAGATTGTTGAACTGATCAGCGACTTTGAAGCCAAGTTTGATTTCATCGATAATGAAGGCACCTTGTTCTGGTTCCGCACTGACCTGGAAGCCTCTCGTGGTCGGGTGATTGCCATTGATATTGCAAAGCCGGAGCGATCGCACTGGCAGGAAATCATCCCCGAAGCCGAGGAAACCCTGGAAGACGTGGGCACCCTCAACAATCAGTTTGTGGCCGACTATTTGAAAGACGCTTATTCCGCCATCAAGGTCTTCAACCTGGACGGTTCCTTCGTCCGGCAGATCGAGCTTCCCGGCATCGGCTCCGCGGGTGGCTTCTATGGCAAGCGGGAGGACAAAGAGACTTTCTATGTCTTCACCAGCTTCACCACGCCGCCTACCATTTATCGCTACGACATGGTCACCGGGGAAAGTACCTTGTTCCGCCGCCCCGAAGTAGCCTTTGATCCCGAGCAGTACGAAACTACCCAGGTGTTTTACACCAGCAAAGACGGCACCCGTGTCCCCATGTTTATCTCCCACAAAAAGGGCCTGACCCTGGACGGCACCAATCCCACCCTGCTCTACGGCTACGGCGGCTTCAACATCTCCCTGTCCCCCAGCTTTTCCATCAGCAATCTGGTGTGGATGGAGATGGGCGGCGTCTATGCCGTGCCCAACCTGCGGGGCGGCGGCGAGTATGGGGAAGACTGGCACCAGGCAGGCACCAAGCACAATAAGCAAAACGTGTTTGATGACTTCATTGCGGCGGCAGAGTGGCTGATTGAGCAGGGGTATACGTCGTCGGAGAAACTGGCGATCGCCGGAGGCAGCAACGGCGGCCTGCTGGTGGGAGCCTGCATGACTCAGCGTCCGGACCTGTTTGCAGCGGCCCTACCAGCGGTGGGCGTCATGGACATGCTGCGGTTCCACCTGTTCACCATCGGCTGGGCCTGGACCTCGGACTACGGTTCTCCCGACGACCCGGAGGAGTTCAAGTCCCTCTATGCCTACTCCCCCCTGCACAACCTGAAGCCCGGCACCGCCTACCCCGCCACCCTGATCACCACCGCCGACCACGACGACCGGGTGGTTCCGGCCCACAGCTTCAAGTTTGCAGCAGCGCTTCAGGAGGCCCACGATGGCGAGAATCCCGTGCTGATTCGCATTGAGACGAAGGCCGGGCACGGGGCGGGCAAGCCGACTACCAAGATCATTGAGGAGATCGCCGACAAATTCAGCTTCCTTATCCAAACCCTTGATTTCGCGCCCCAGTTGGAGGGCTAACCTAAGGATTGTGAATCTAACAAGGTGGAATTCCTGGGGTAGGGGCTTGACGATGCCAAGCCCTACAGGTCGGACCATTACAGGTTGTTTAATTCACGATCCCAAACCGCCACCATCCACCGTAAGTGCAAATGGCCATTTGCCCCCACCCGACCGAACACACAGCCAGCCAGGCCAAAGTCAATCAGTTTGACATCCTCCCCGGCCTGAAGGCACGGGGATTCCCAGTCTGACTGGACTAGCCAGCCTCCTGATGGGTAGACAGTTCAGCACGGATTGCCTCAAGCGAGGTCTGATGCCCGCTCCCTGTCCAGT
>JAYKGU010000007.1:0-4960 GCA_035285585.1 Synechococcales cyanobacterium | reverse complement strand
TTACTTTCCCCCTGTGCTCAAGATGCGATCGTCATTGAAGAAGTCAGCAGAACCGTCTTTCGCTGGCAGGATGACTGGCAACCCCGCCAAATCATTGTGCAAAAGCTCTACTCCGAATCGTGCGATGCCACCTGGGTCAACGCCTATGTCCCAGATGGCACCTTTCTATTCATTCGCGAGCAGGAACTCGTTGATGGAACCCAACCCGTGCGGGGCCTGACCCAGGCCGATGGTACGGGCTATGCCTGGGTGCAGAGCCGCATGGCCAACGGCGGCGTCGCCACGCAAGCCTGTGTTTCCCTACCCTTGCTTTCCATTGGCATTGGCCATGACCTGTACGACCACATCTGCACAGATTTCAGCCAACCCGCATGAATCCGTAGGGGCAAATGGTCATTCGTCCCCACCACCGGTAGTTTTCAACTAATTTGCACCCTTCATCTATGCGGCGAAGATGGTCTCCACATTGTTGCTGAAGGTGCTGGCGGATTGCCAGGTAACCACTGCGACCAGATCCTCACCCTGGAAGATCTGGGCACCCTCGGCACTGTCTGCAAAGGACAGGTTATCCAGGCTGCTCACCTTCAATTGGGTAGATCCCAACTGGAAGTTCTTGATGGTCACATGCCCAAAGCCGGTATTGAGGGCGATCGCCGCTTCTCCTGCCCCCAGCCAGACCGTATCAAAGCCGCTGCCCGCATCGATGAAGTCACCGCCGCCATTACCATAGATGGTGTCATCCCCTGCACCCCCGAGAATGGTATCGGCCTGGGATCCGCCATAGATCAGGTCATCGCCATCGCCGCCCACCAGGGTATCGGTGCCGCCGTTGCCGTAGATGATGTCGTTGCCATCCAGACCATCCAGGGTTTCCGTCGCCCCATCGCCAAACAGGGTTTCATCACCCGTGGGTTCCATGACGTCTTCGGCACTGAAGTCCAGAAGCTTACCAGAGGCGGCATCCAGCTTAGCCGTCCACCCATCAAAGGAGCCAGCGTTTAACGTCCCCAGTGATCCCTGGGTAATGCCCGTGGCATAGAGGTTGCCCTGGTCGTCGGCTACGATGCCATAGAGTTCGTCGCGATCGCTCGTGCCAAATTGGGTAATCCAAATTTGATTGCCGCTCTGGTCATACTTGGCAACCCAGGCATCAAAGGATCCGGCATTGGGACCACCCAGGTCTCCGTCCGTATAGCCTGCGATGAAAATATTGTCGCTTTTATCAATGTACAGGCTATAGGCTTCATCGTCGCCCGCAGTACCAAACTGTTCTGTCCACAGGGGATTGCCCTGGTCATCGAACTTCTTCAAATAGACATCAAAGGATCCGGCATTGGTTCCTTCCAGGCTTCCCAGGGTCCAGCCTGCGGTGTAAACATCCCCGGCGCTGTCGGTACGCACATCCCACGACCATTCGTAGTCGGGCGTCCCGTACTGGACAATCCACTGGGTTTCCCCCGTGTCGCCATCATATTTGGCCAGCCAGTTGTCGTAAAGGCCAGCATTGGGAGCGCCCAGGTTACCCGAAGTCCAGCCGGTGGCGTACACACTACCATCCTGGGCAATGGTCAGGCCATAGCTTTCATCAAAGATCAAAAAGCCCGGTGTTCCCGTTTCCGTAAACCACTGCAAATTACCGTTGGTGTCAAACTTAATGACGAATGTGTCGTCTTCCAGGGTTGGCAGCACGTCAGCACCAGAGATTACAACGTCACCCGTTTCTTTGTCAACTGCCAGGTTGAAGGCGTTGAAAACCACATTCTGTCCAAGCTGGCGCGTCCAAACCGGATTGCCTTCACTGTCGTACTTGGCGACAAAGGTATCCAGTTCCTCCGCCTGTTTGGTTCCAAACAGGTCACCACCGGTCACGCCCGTAACGTAGAAGTTGCCCTGGTTATCGGTGTCAATTCCATAGATGGTTTCAAAGTCAGATGTGCCAAATTGAAAGGAGAATAAAACATTTCCCTGACTGTCGTACTTGGTAACGAAGTTATCCCGCAGGCCCTCATTGGTATCTACCAGCGAGCCGTTCGTTCCCCCAGCGACGTAGATATTGCCGTCAGGATCGGTACTGATGCTCAGTGGGATGTCATATTCCGTGGTGCCAAACTGCTGAATTTCAGGCAGGGCAGGGCCTGGAGGTGGCGTGGTTCCCCTAAATTCAAAATAGCTATCCAGTAAGCTTAACCCGGTATTGCCCAGCAAAAATCCAATGGGATCTAGCTCAGCTCCATCTAGAAACACAATGAGCGTTCCCAGCGCAATATCCAACAATTGGTAGTTGCTCGCCTCACCAAATAGCTGAATGGAATCTAGTTCAGGGGTGAAGTCGGGAATCAGCGCCAGGTCATTCAAACCCTGGTTGCTGGACGACTCATTGACGTAGTAAGGGCGCACCCAATCTCCCAAAATGAATGTATCGCTCCACTGCCGAAAGGCTGGGTCTTCAATCGCCAGGTCGCCCAGCAAAGCGTCAAACTGGAGCTGATCGGGATCGGGGGTGACCGGCTGATAGCCCAGCAATACATCGTTTCCAGTCCGTCCCCAAACCACCTGGCTGGGGCGAAAACCGATGGCAATGTCACTACCTGGGGTAAAAAGTTGAAAGGTGAATAATTCGTTTTCCACTTTCTTTCTCTCCTATTGAAGATGGTTAGTATGAACCGCTCCAAGCCATGTTGGACTTATGCTGCTTGTCATTTGAAACACGAAAAAACAGGGAAATACGTAGACGTATTCCTGAGCGAGCATGGGCGTGTGTTAGAGTAGACCTGGCTAGCTGGGTGTGTTATTTTACTTTTGCCAGCATGGAAACAGGAACGCCTGATGCGTTCATTCAGCCTTAGCGAGGAAACATTCCCCATTGACCTGTGATAAAAGTTCTCGGACTCATCCGTGTCGCCAACCCCGTCGTTTGTGTTTTTTGAGCAGAAAATCTGGAAGATCACCTAGTGGTTCTACCCAGGACACTTTTAACGAAAGCGCGTGAATTGATGTGCCTGCACAAGCTCTCTGCCGCCAGATGCTCAGCGGAGCGACTTGGGGTTACGGATTCGCTTTTCCCCGTCGATGGCCTCTCGATGTGTATTATGGCACTTTGCCGCCGAAACCCTCTTAACCTACAGACAACTTTACGATAGTTTTATACTAAAAAATTATCTTTATCCGGAATTGTACTGATACAGGCGACACAAGCCACTCTAATGTGAAACGCCAGCAGTTATGCATAGCTTCACAAAAAAATCATAATAGACGGTGGTTCCATCCGAAATTATACTTAGAGTTTTTACAGCTTGACCCATTGCGCTTCCCATGGGCGATCGCCATCAGCCACAGCCCACAGTCGGGAGCCAGAAGCTGGTTAGCGCCTTAATCAGCAGGACTTTGCCCCGGCTTCCAGTGAACTGATGACCTGGTGATAGAGCGTTTCCAACTGGTTGGTGTTATGGCTCAATGTATAGCGCTCTAGAACTCGCTGGCGGGCTTTGATGCCAAGTGTTTTTGCGAGATTGGGGAAACGGATGAAAGCGAGTAGAGCATCGCGAAGTTCTTGCTTTAGTCGAGCCACATCTACAACAAAGCCAACACCGTCATTGAGTACTTCATTGTGAGAGCCAGCATTGGTTGCAATGCAAGCAACACCGCAGGCCATCGCTTCTAATAAGGCCATTGATAGCCCTTCCACCAAGGAAGGTAGCACAAACACGTCCGCAGCTCGTAGGATGTCTATGCGTTGCTGCTCGTTATCGACAAAACCGATCCAGATAATGTCGCGATCGCAGCTATAGCGGCTTTTCAGCTTAGCTGCAAGAGCACCTGTTCCAACAACTGCCAGCTTATAGCCCTCCGGCTTTGGAATCTGGCTCCAAACCTCTAACAAAGCCTCCACGTTTTTTTCAGAAACTAACCGCCCCTGATAGACAAAGAGAAACTTTGCCTGCCACTGTTCCTTGATATTAGAGAAGCCGGGAGAGTATTTTTCTATATCCACACTGTTTGGGATAACCGCAATTCTTTCTTTGGGCACCCCCATTCTTTGAAGCAGCGCCATTTGCAGCTGAGAAAATACGATAGTGCAGTCATACAGCGCCAGAATGGGGCCATACATGCGATAGGTCAGCTCTTGTAATAAAGCACTAGAAGTACGGTACTGACTATCAAAAGGCTGATGAAACGTTGCGACCAGGGGAAGCTTGAGTTTCGTGCAGATCCATGGTAGGTAAAAGTCTAGCGGAGACAGCACCAGCGAGGCGTGAACCAAATCAAATCGAGCATTGGTGAGGGACTCGACGAGTATCTTTCTTGCCTGCAGCGAGGGAATTGTATAGGTTCCAGATTTGTAGAGATAGGGGAAAAAAACCGTTTGCTGGGTTTGGCCTGCGGATTCAGACGCAAAATGCATAAAGGTAACGTCGTGATGCCGCTTTAGTAAAGCATTTGTAGTCTCTCGACAGTAGGTAACGTTGCCACAGGCAGGCGATTTTTTACCTATCCATGCAATTTTCATAGACGGTATTTATTTTCGAAGATGAAAGCTGGAACATTTCAGAGCTTAGCTTAAAGCTGTAAACCTGTAAACTCACCTGGATGGGTAGTCAGTAGGTAGCCATCAATCAACGAAGCTACGGTGGGGCGTACCCCACCGCCTTCATGTCCAGACACTTAACGGATAGCAACACATAAGTTGCTACCCTTGATCAAGCACTTAAGAGATTTTGAGAATGATCCTACCGGACGACGTCGGGGCAGATGGCCAGTTGCCCGTACCAACCGTTCAACCGAGGGCAAATTTTTTCCTGGAAATCTCCTTACTGGTTTGTCAGGTCAAAGAACGCCAGCATCATACCAAGTACCTGATCATCTGGTGCAAACACAGGGGCGATCGCCACGTCAAAGTGTTGAATGCCCATTGAGGTTTGCCACGCTACCTGGCTGAGGGTTACTGGACGGCGATCGCTGT
>JAYKGU010000006.1:0-27015 GCA_035285585.1 Synechococcales cyanobacterium | reverse complement strand
CGCTGCAAGTCATGTTTGAGGGCGAGGTATTCGGGGGTTTGGGAGAATTGGTAGTGGGCTTTGGGGGGAGGGGGGAGGTTTGGATTTTGGATTTTGGATTTTGGATTTTGGATTGGGAGGCTTTGATTTTGGGTTTTGGATTTTGGATTTTGGAGAGGGGGGCTTTGATTTTGGATTTTGGATTTTGGATTTTGGAGGGGAGGGTGGGGTTTGAGGTTTGGGGTTTGGGGTTTGAGGTTTGGATTTTGAGGGGTAGGAATGGGGGGGTGGGTCGAGGTGGGGGTAGTTGTAGGGAGGGATTGGTTGAGGTGGGTGGCAAGGGACTGGATGGTGGGGTAGTCGAAGGCGAGGGTTTGGGGGACGGGGCAGCCGAGGCTGGATTGCAGGCGAGTGCAGAATTCTACGGCCATCAGGGAGTCCATGCCCAGGTCGTCGAACCGCTCGTGGGGATCAATCAGGTCGGGGTCGGGGAAGCCCATGACTTTGGCGAGTTCGGCCTGCAGATGGGTGATGAGCAACGGCTGGCGATCGCCCATTCCCAGAGCTTCCAATCGCTGGCGCAGGTCAGAGACGGGGGGGGATTGCTGGGGCAGGGCTTCGTCAGGTTTGAGGGCTGACAGGAAGGGAGATGTTTCAGCGTCAGGACGGTGCTGGAAGAAAGCCGTCCAGTTCATCGGAAAGATACCTAGTTGGGGAGTGGGCTGCTGGAGGGCAGTTGCCAGGAGTTGCCCGCCTTGATCGGGGGCGATCGCCCTTAACCCCTGGGCCGCAAAGCGATTTTGGTTACGATCATCCAACTGTCCCGCCATGCCAATTTCCCACGGGCCCCAGTTGAGGCTCAGTCCGGGCAAGCCCAAAGACTGGCGGTGATGGGCCAGGGCGTCCAGACCCGCATTGGCGGCGGCATAGCTCCCCTGCCCCAGGGAACCCAGCAGGGAGGCAATGGAGGAAAAACAGATGAAATAGTCCAGATCAAGGTTAAACTGCTGGGTCAAATGATGGAGGTTCCAGGCTCCTTGAAGCTTGGGAGATAGGACACCTTCAAAGCGCTGCCAGGTTTGGTTTTGCAGGATACCGTCGTCGAGCTGGCCGGCCAGGTGGAAGATGGCTTTGATGGGTGGGGTGGGTAGGTAGGTAGATGGGTGGGTGAGTGGATGGGGGGTTGGAAGGTGGGGGGTGAGGGTGGTGCAGAGATCTGCAAAGTCGGTGACGTCGGTTTGGAGGATGTGGAGGGTGGCTCCGGCATGGCGAAGGGATTGGAGGGTTGGCTCGATGTCGGGGGTGGGCGATCGCCGTCCCAGCAAAATCAGGTGACGTGCGCCCTGCTGGACGAGCCATTGGGCAAGCTGGAGGCCCAGGGCACCCAGGCCCCCCGTAATCAAATAGTTGGCGTTGGGCTGGATGGGAGGAGATGAAGGGGCGATCGCCGGTAGGGTCATCACTACTTTGCCGATGTGTTTGGCCTGGGCCATGTAGCGAAAGGCATCCGGGGCAGCGGTGATGGGGAAGACGGTTTTAGGCAACGGCTTCAAGTCGCCCTGCTGAAAGTGATCCATCAGCTTGGTGAGCATGGTCTTGATCAAAGCGGGCTGGGCCTGGGAGACTTCCAGTAAATCAAAGGGATGATACATTACGTCGGGACGCACCTGATAGACCTGGGAAGCGCTCCAGATGCCGATTTTACCGATTTCTATAAATTGGCCACCGGGGGACAGCACCGCCAGATTTTTATCAATAACTTCACCATTGAGGCTATTGAACACCACGTCTACCCCACGTCCCTGGGTCTTTGCCAGAATTTCATCGGCAAAGTCAAGGGTGCGGGAGTTCATGACGTGGGTGATTCCCTGCGATCGCAAGTAGTCCCACTTCCCAGGGCTGGCCGTAGCAAATACTTCAGCCCCTACCCACTGGGCGATTTGCACCACCGCCTGGCCAACGCCACCCGCTGCGGCATGGATGAGGACGCGATCGCCCGCCTTCAGCTTCGCCAACTCGATCAGCCCATAGTAGGCCGTGAGAAAGGTGGTGGGTACCGTAGCCGCCGCCGCCGGATTGAGGAAGGTGGGCTTGGGCACTACAAACGCCGCTGGCACCGTCACGAACTGGCTGAGGCTACCCATCGCCTGGGCAGCAATCACCGTTTCACCGATGCGCAAGTCCGTCACCCCTGCCCCCAGAGCCACAACGGTTCCCACACACTCTCCCCCAAAAGGCACCTCCGCTGCCTCAGCAAAGCCCATCTGCTCAACAACGGGCTGAAGCATCCCCAGGGCATTGAGCACATCACGGAAGTTCACCCCCGCTACTTTCACCTGGATTTCCACTTCACCGGGTTGGGGCGATCGCCGCTGGGCAGGCATCAGGATGAGGTTGTCCAGCACGCCATAGGCCGAAATCCCTAACCGAAAAGGCTCTCCAGGAAAAGGCAAATGTTGGGGGATCAAAGGTGAGTCGTGGGGCACCAGTCGGGCAACGTGGCGATCGCCCCCCCGATAGGCAAGGTGTTCCTCCCAATCCGGATCGCGCAGGTCATGGACGATCAAGGCCAGGGTTTCATCATCCACCCGCTCATCCAGATCCAGACAGCGACAGTTGAGATCGGGGTGCTCCAGGCGAATCGTTCGCGCCAATCCCCACAGGCTTGCAGAAGAAACCTGCAAAGGGGCGGGAGTGCCCACCGCCTGGGCTTGCTGCGTCACCAGCCATAGCTGTGCTGAGAGGTTGGCAACCTGGGAAACCGCCTGCACCAGATGCAGCACGCTCCCACAGCCTGTGATTAGATTAGCGGTCAAAGCCTCGGTATTTCCTGAAGAAACGTCATCAAAGCCCCGTCCAGTCGCCTGATCCAGGCTCCAAAGGTGAACGATCTGACAGGTCAACAGTTCTTGCGCCGCCGCCATCAGGTCGCAAAGCAATTGATGAAAGTCTTCAACCCGTTTGGGATTGATCTGGTAGCGCTCCGGCTCAAGCTGGGCATAGGATTCACCCGGCAGAACCAGGAGACAGCGATCGCCCTCCCGCCGCAACGCCGCCACCAACCGCTCGGCTATCCCACAGCGATCTGCAAATACCAACCACGTTTGCGATTTTGGATTTTGGATTTTGGATTTTGGATTTTCGACTCCCGACTCCTGACTCCTGACTCCTGACTCCTGACTCCTAACCTCAGCTTGCCAAACCAGTTGATAAAAACAGTCCAAATCCGTACTTGATTCCGGCTGGGGCTGCTTGCCCACCAGTTTTGCCAAAGATGTCTGACTCACGAATTGGAGGGTCATGCCGTGGATTTGCAGGGCGATCGCCCCTGTTTCATCCCAAATCTGCAAATCTGCTTTGAGTTTGGCAGCATGGGAGCCATTGCTGGCCTGGGTATCCTGTACCTGAACAAAACACCATCCGTGCGATCGCAGCGGCTGATCAAAGTGCAGCGCCTCCAATCCTACGGGCAGATAGGTTCCGGTCGTGGCCATATCCGCTACCGCTGCGCCAATGGTTTGCCAGCAGGCATCCAGCAGCACGGGATGGAGGTTGTAGCGATCCGCATCCTGGCGCAAAGTTTCAGTTAAGCAAATTTGGCTGAGGGCTTCACCCGGTCTTTGCCAAAGCTGCCGGATCCCTTGAAACGCCTGACCATAGGTTAAGCCCTGGGCCGCCAGGATCTGGTAAAAGTCCGTGACAGCAACGGCATGGGAAGCCAGAGCAGTCTGGCATTGATTGAGATCGACCTCTGCTGAAGAAAGTCTTTGGGCATTGCAGAGGGTAGCAGTTGCGTGGCGATGAAAGTCATTGCCATCCTGGCTGAAGATCTGTACGGAATAGCCTTCAGCGGAGGGAGTCAGTACCGTCTGAAGAGGAATGGTCGTGTCCTGGAGCTTCAAGGGTTGCTCAATTACCAGGTCTTGCAAAATCGGGTGGGATAGGTCAAGTTGATGGGCAGCGGCGATCGCCATCTCCCCATAGGCCGCACCGGGAAGAATCGGCTGGTGCAGAATAGTATGTTGCTGAAGATAGGCGAGGGTCTGGGGCTGGAGAGTGCATTGGAAGCGGATTTCAGAGGTTCCAGCCAGCGGGAGGCGATCGCCCAACAAAGGATGGTGCGATGAAGCTGGAGGAGCGGTCTGAACCGGCTCCATGCTGGGCACCCGTGCCCCTTCCCACCAGTAGCGCTGTCGCTGAAAAGGATAGGTGGGCAGATGAACAAACTTTGCATTCTGCCCCTGAGATACCCTTGTCCAGTTGATAGCGCCACCTTGCACATACCATTCCGCTAGACTTTGGCGCAGTACGGTCTCATCCGATTGCCCAGAGCGCAAGCTGGGAAGCCACTGGCAGTCCGCGTCGGGAATGCAAGCCCTGCCCAGCCCTAGCAGAACTGGCTTAGCCCCGATTTCCAGGAATGTTCGGTATCCCTGACGATGCAGAGTTGTCATGGCGGCGAGAAAGCGCACCGGCTGACAAATATGCTCCACCCAGTAATCAGCGTGGGCAAGCTCTGTGGTCAGCGCTTCTCCCGTCACTGTGGATACGATGGGAATTTTAGGGACATGGTAGGTGACTGCCTCCGCCACCTGGCGAAACTCCGCCAGCATAGGGTCCATCAAAGGGGAATGAAAGGCGTGGGAAACCTCTATTCGCTTGTGTTTGATGCCCTTTGTCTCCAGCAAATTAGCCATGGCAGTAATGGCCTCTTCCCGTCCCGATAGCACCACGCTTTGGGGACTGTTGATGGCGGCGATCGCTACCCCTTCCCCAATGCCTCCCAAAAGGGTTTGCATCTGCGCCTCGCTGATCATCACCGACAGCATGGCTCCGTCCGCAGGCAAAGCCTGCATCAGCCGCCCCCGTGCCGCCACCAGCCGCAGGGCGTCTTGCAAATCAAACACGCCAGCCAAACACGCGGCTACATACTCGCCAATGCTATGTCCCACCATCACCGCAGGCTCCACTCCCCAGGATAGCCAGAGCTGAGTCAGGGCGTATTCCAGGGCAAAGAGGGCGGGTTGGGTGAAGGTGGTTTGGTGGAGAGAGAGGGTGGAATTTTGGATTTTGGATTTTGGATTTTGGATTGGGGGGATTTGGGAATTTGGGGCTGGGGGGTTCTGGAAGATAATGTCTAGGAGCGGGTGATCCAGGTGCGATCGCAGTAGCTCGGCGCAGTGATCAAGGGCTTGGCGGAAGACGGGTTGGGTTTGGTAGAGTTCCTGACCCATGTTGGGGTATTGGGAACCCTGGCCGGTGAAGAGGAAGGCGAGTTTGGGTGGATGGGTGGATGGGTGGATGGGAGTGGTGTAGATGAGGCCGGGATAGTGATTTTCGGTGGCCACGGCCTCAAGCTGTGCCTGTAGTTGCTCGGTGGAGTCGGCAAGGCAGGCAAGGCGGTGGGGGAAGTGCGATCGCCGCGTGTTGGCCGTCACGCACACATCGATTAGATCCAGATCGGGACGCTCGGCCAGGAAGCTAGCATACTTCTGGGCCAAGTCCCGCAAAGCAGCAGGAGATTTAGCGGAAAGAACGAGTAGATTTTGGATTTTGGATTTTGGATTTTGGATTTTCGACTCCTGACTCCCGACTGCCGATTTTGGATTTTGGATTTTGGATTTTGGATTTTCGACTCCCGACTCCCGACTCCCGACTCCCGATTTTAGATTTTGGATTTTAGATTTCGGATTTTCGACTCCCGACTCCTGACTCCTGACGCCCGATTTTAGATTTTGGATTTCAGATTTCAGATTTTCGACTCCCGACTCCCGACTCCCGACTCCTGACTCCTGACTCCCGACTCCTGACTCCCAATCCCCTTCTGCCTTCTGCCTTCTGCCTTCTGCCTTCCCCCCCTCTTCTGCCTTCCCCCCCTCTTCCAACACCACATGGGCATTCGTCCCCCCAAAGCCAAAGGAGTTGACGCCGACGAGAATGGGGTCTGGCTGGTCTGGAAATGGCTCCAACCGGGTCTGCACCCGCAGCGGGGAATTTTCCCAATCAATCGCAGGGTTGGGCTGATGGCAATGGAGGCTAGGGGGAAGTTCTCGGTGTTTGAGCAAGAGGGCGGCTTTGATCAGTCCGGCAACGCCAGCGGCGGTTTCGGTGTGGCCGATGTTGGTCTTCACGGAGCCGATGGTGCAGATTTGCTGGGGCGATCGCCCTTCCCCTAAAACGGCGTTGAGGGCCTGCACTTCCACGGGATCGCCCAGCTTGGTGCCGGTGCCGTGGGCTTCCACGTAGCGTACCTGGCGGGGATCGACTCCGGCGGTGCGGTAAGCGGCTCTGAGGACGGCTGCCTGGGCCTGGGGATTGGGGGCGGCCATGCCGTTGCTGAAGCCATCCTGGTTGACGGCACTGCCGCGAATGGTGGCGTAGATGGGGTCACCGTCGGCGAGGGCGCGGCTGAGGGGCTTGAGGACGACGATGCCCGCCCCTTCGCTGCGCACGTAGCCATCGGCGCTGGCGTCAAAGCTGCGGCAGCGCCCCTGTCCGGACATGAAGCCGCCTTTGGAGAATCCGGCGGTGATGGTGGGCAGCAGCAGCACGTTTACGCCGCCTGCCAGGGCCAGGGTGGATTCGCCCGTCTGGAGGCTCTGGCAGGCCAGATGCACGGCCACCAGGGAGGAGGAGCAGGCGGTATCGATGGCGAGGCTGGGGCCTTTGAAGTCGAACAGGTAGGAGATGCGGTTGGCGGCGATGCAGTTACCCGTGCCCGTGGTGGCGTAGGGATCGTTGACGGGCGGCTGCCACAGCAGGATGGAGTAATCGTGGGTGCCGATGCCGATGAAGACGCCGGGATCCGTACCCCGGAGCTGATCGGGGATGTGACCGCCGTCTTCCAGGGCTTCCCAGGCCACCTCCAGCAGGAGCCGCTGCTGGGGATCCATGGTGGCCACTTCGCGGGGGGCGATGCCGAAAAACTGGGGGTCGAACTGGTCAACGGCCTCCAGGAAGCCGCCCCAGCGGGTGTTGGTCTTGTTGGGCGTCGTGGGGTCAGGGTCGTAGATGGCGTCGGCATCCCAGCGGGATTTCGGCACTTCGGTGATGCGATCGCCCCCACTGCGGATCAGGTGCCAGAAGGCGGCGGCGTGGTCTGCACCGGGATACCGACAGCCAATGCCGACAATTGCAATCGGCTCAAATTGCCTGGTTAACGTCATTCTGTCCTATCAAGCGTCTGGTGATGGTGAACAAGGGAACCCACTGACCCCAAGAGAACCTGAGAATCAAGCTGTTATTGTTGGTAAACCAGGAGGTTCCGGCGTGTCAAGCCGCGATCGCGATTTCCGCTCCATTTGTCATACTTCTGAGGTTAGGATCTGGATGCAGGCTGGGGGCGACAGCGGTCAATCTGGGCCTGCCAAACGGCAAGCAGCCGTTCCATAGCGGCATCCTGACCGTACTGAGCCGCATCTCGACGGGCGCGATCGCCCATTTCTCGACGCAAATTTGAATTCTGAATGAGCTTGAGAAGTTTTTCAAGAAAATCCTGCTTGCTTTGCGGCTCAAACAGAAAGCCGTTCCAGCCGTCCTGAATGGTGGTCACAACGCCGCCTGCACGGGGGGCGATCGCCGGAATTCCCGCCGCAAAGGCTTCCAGAACGGTGAGTCCCAGGGTCTCTTTGGTGGAGGTGGTGACATGGAGATCGCAGTTCACCAGCAGCGGCGGCACTGCCGTTGGGGGCACCCGTCCCAACCAATGAGTCTCGATGCCCAACTGACCGAGGATTCGGAGAATCTCCTCCCGCAGTTCCCCATCCCCCGCGATGATCAGACTGACGGTGGGCCGCAAATTTTCCCACTGGGGCTGACGGACGAGGGCAGTGAGGGCATCCAGGGTGAAGCGCCAACCTTTATCAGGGGTCAGCCGTCCCAGAAAAACCACTTTGGTTTTCTCCTCCAGCCCCGCAATGCCATAATGCTGAGAAAAGAACTGGGGGAGACGCGCCTGGGCTTGAAATTGGGCCAGGTCAATTCCCAGAAAGCGATCGCCCACCCCATTACGAATGCCCATTTGCCGGATTCGCTGATGGGCTACTTCACTGGCTACCAAAGTGGCATCATAGGCGTTAAAGACACGGCGAATGATTTGCTTTGATCCCCACTGCAAGCTTCCAACCAAGGGAGCAGGCAGAGGAACAAAGTCCTCAATGTAGTCGAGAAAGTTCGTGTGAAAGAAGGCGGTGCAAGGGAGGCGATCGCCCCTTGCCACCTCAATTCCAGGATATTTTAAGAGGCCCAGAAATATTCGCTCCGGCTCGTCCACATGGATAAGATCGGGATGAAAGTCTCGGAGGGCCTGCCGCAGGGGAGCCGCCGCCTGCCGGGATAAGTTCCGCTCAAACTCAATGCCCATAAACGGTTCGCTGGGCAATGCCATCACCTGCACGCCGGGGTAGATTTCTCCCACGTACTCTCGCCAGTGGGGATAAACCGGGGCAATGGGCTGGTAGTCAGGACACAGGAGTAGGACGCGATGGCCTTGCTGGCTGAGCGATCGCAGTCGTTGGTCGAGGGCGACCGTCACCCCATCCACCACAGGCAGATAGCCAGAACTAATGATGGCAATTTTCATGGTGGACATCGCTCCTGCTGGATTTGCCAGAGAGATAAGGACAGTTCCGGGCGCGTCAGTCGCTGGGGCTGATAGACGATTTCCAGACGATGGGATGTTTGCAAGGCCGATTGCAATGCTTGGGAAGGTCTCAGGATAAACACAGGACGGCAAGCTTCAGCCTCAAAGGCACTTAAATCAGCGATGTTTCCCAACAGAAAAGTCGTTTGCGGGTGAAGCAAATAGCTTAGCGAGAGAATGTCCAAAGTCTGCTCTGGCTCTCCCATCAGGAGGGGAAATTCACCCTGATTAACTGATTGGTTGATGATGGTGGCGATCGCCCCATTGTGCAAATTACGGCTCTTTTGATAAAGGGGCGGACTTTGCCACTGAAATAGGCAGGACATCAAACACAGCGAAACCAGGCCAGTGGTAATGGCTCGCCAGTAGCGGGGACGGATTTTCAGTTCTCCCGCCATGCCGAGGGTGAGGAGATGGGCGATCGCCACCAGGACGCCCAAATAGAAGGGAATATAGTACCGGGCGGCGGCGGATCGCTGTCCACCCAACGTCAAATCAATCCCAATGAGGGCCAGGGGAATGGAGAGGGCCAGGGCCAGCACCAGCGCCCCAATCCATCGTGGAGATTTTATCCACAACACCCCCAGGGCATAGCCCATGAAGTTAATCAAGCCAAAGGAAATCGTAACCTTGATAAAGGTTTCCCACGACAGATCCACCGTGACGGGCACATCAAAAAACAGCACCGCCAGATTGTAAATCCAGAGGGCCAGCAGTCCCACCATGTCCATTGGGATTTGCATCCAGGCCGTATTGCTGTGCAAGGTCTGCCAGTGGTTGAAAATAATCCAAATCCACGGTACAAAAACGCCCAGCCCTACGCCAGTCGATATCCAATAGCCTCGTATTGGGGAAATCTTAGTCTGTTTTTGGGCACCCACCGTAGGGGCAAATGGCCATTTGCCCCTTCCGGATTCTGGATGATGAAACACCCAAAGCATCACCAGCCCCTGCCCCAAAAGCACCAGCACCGTCAGCAAGGACGTATAGAGGCTAACTATCAGAGCCAACGTGTAAGCCAGCCAGGAAAGGCGACGGGGAGACCGGAGCGATCGCACCAATGCCCCACTCATGAGCAGCAGGGCCAGCGTCCACAGACTATAGGGGCGGGCTTCCTGGGCATAGGCAACAAACAGCGGCGAAACGGCCAGCAGCCCCATCCCCAGCCATTTAACTTTGGTTTTGGGAAAGAGTTCATGGCCCAGCCAGAAGCAAGCAGGCAAAGTTAGCAGACTGAGCACCACCGACAGGCTTCGTATCGTCACTACGGAGTTGCCAAAGGTTTCCGTCCAGGCCCTCGCCAGCAGGAAATAAAGGGGAGCGTGTTCTGGGCTTTGGGTAAGGGCGTAAAAGGTGGCAGACCAGGGGCGATCGCCCAACTGCTGAAACCGCTGCAAATCCGCCACCGTTAGCGGTACTCCCACGGTAAGCTGCTGGGTCACCTCAGTAAGGGTATAACCTGCTACACGCATGGAGGTAGCCACCTCGTCTACCCAGTAGACCGGCTGATCCAGCCGCGCCACCCGCAGGCCCACACCCACCAGCACCAGACATGCCATCCTGAAGTTAATTGGCTGGGGTTTCACCATAATTCAAGCACTTGAACAACGATACTTTTTAACGATTAAGTAGGTGGTCACAAGTAAACGTAGCTATGGTGGGGTGCGCCCCCCGGCGGCGGGCACACCCCACTGGCTTTTATTTATGGCTACGTACTTACAGGTTTGTGTATCTGGCAATAAACGCCAGAGGGATAGGTGCACATCCTCGCTGGTCAACAGGTCAGGCCGGTAGATCAAATGCAGGCGATCGCTCCCTCCCAAACTTTCCTGTAGCGCTGAGGACGGATTCAACACCCAGGCTTCCCGACAAAGGGGATGCTCGATCAAGTACTGGGAAGAGGGCAGAATGCGAATGATGGTGCTGACATCCAGGCTGTGGCTGAGGGACAGCACGTCCATCGTTAGATTTGCTTCCGCCAGCAGTACAGGATTGGGGGACTGGTTGATCAAAGCAGCGATCGCCGGATTTGCCCGATTCCGGGCCTTTTGATAGTCCGACGTATGGGTGAGGCCAATGGTGCAGGACAGCAACCCTAGGGAAAGCAACGCCGCTGTGATTGTTCGCCAGTAAGGGTTACGAGGGAATCGATGGAGGCGATCGCCCAGCAGATAGGCCACACTCACCAGCGCCCCCAGCAAAGTCGGTATCAGGTACCGGGGAGTGGCCGCCGCCTGCCCGCTCCGCAACCCATCAATCAGCAGCAGCACCAGCGGCGGGGCAATGGCTCCCAGGATGACCGACCTGCCGACCACAGGTGGTGTTTCCCGATAAAAGGTGAAGGCCGCATAGCCGATCAAAGCCACCACGCCCAGGGCAACCAAAGCTTTCACCAGGGTTTCCAGGGATAGATCCACCGACAGGGGCACATCAAACCACAGGACCGCCAGACTGTAGAACCAGACAGCCGCCGTAGCCCAGGGGGCGATCGCCTCCCGCATCCAGACCGTATTATCCTGAAGGGTTTGCCAGTGGTTGAAAATAATCCATCCCCAGGGAATGAAAGCCCCCAGGCCCAGCCCCGTTGCCAGCAAGTAGTTGCGGGTGCGGCAGGTGAATCGGGGAAAGTCTAAACTTAGCACCGCCAGGGCCTGCCCCAGGACGACGAAGCCCGTCAGTAGCGAGGTGTAGAGGCTCAACACCAGGGCCAGGATGTAGCCCAGCCAGGAGCGGGGTGTGTTGTTGTGGAGCGATCGCCCCAACAGCCCCATGAGCAGCAGTAGCGCCACCGTCCACAGGCTGTAGGGCCGTGCTTCCTGGGAGTAGGCCACAAAAAAGGGGGAGATGGCCAACAGACCTGCCCCGAGCTGACCTACCACGGACGGCAGCAGCAGCGCCTTGCTGGCCCAAATGAAACATGGGATGGCCACTACCCCCAACACCACCGACAAGCTCCGTATAGCCACCATCGAGCTGCCAAACCGTTCCGCCCAGGCCCGCACCATCAGAAAGTACAGGGGCGCATGTTCGGGGCTTTGGGTGAGGGCATTCCAGGTGTCGGCCCAGGGGCGATCGCCCCCCAACTGCTGAAACTGTTGAAGTTCGGCAACGGCAATGGGTTCGCCGGTGGCCAACTGCTGGGCGATCGCGGGACGCGTATAGCCAGCAACGCGAATCGAGGTGGCTACTTCATCTACCCAGTACACCGGGCGATCGAGATGGGCCACGCGAAAGTAGAGGCCCATCAGCAAAAGCACAACCATCAGCCAGGGCCAGGGGCGGGACAGACCGGCCCTGAGGCGGTCAGCTTTAACTTTAAGTTGGCCAGCTTTAAATCGGCCAATTGGTGAAGATGGGAGGTTGCCCATAGGGTGGCGGCACTGGCCGCAGGTCAACAATGGCACAATTATCCAGCATCTAAGTGCTTGAGCAAATTTAATTACATTTTCTTGGGAGTGCGCCCCCAAGAAAGTAATTTTGTTTAACTACTTCGGAGATTTTTGAGAATGATCCTACCGGACGATATAGGGCCAAATGGCCATTTGCCCTTACCAAACGTTCAACCGAGGGTAAGTTTTTTCCTGGAAATCTCATGCCAGCGTTGTCAGACCTTGAAAGTAGTCTTGCAAATGCTGATCGTGGTCGTGGGAAAGCTTGCCGATGGGAATGTCGGTGGGGATGAAGGCTTTGACATCCTTAATTTCCAGGGTGTCGTGGATGTGGACTTCTCCCTCAACCTGGGCCTCCACCACAATGCAAATTGAGTGGAACCGTGGGTCGCGGTCGGGAGCCGAGTAAACCCCCACCAGACGGCGCAGCTCGACCAGCTTTAACCCGGTTTCCTCAATCAGCTCACGGCGCACGCAGGTATGAATGTCTTCTCCCCAGTCCACCACGCCCCCCGGCAGCCCCCACCGTCCAGTATCGCGGCGCTGAATCAGCACAATGCGGCCATCTGGCAAAATGGGGATAATGCTGGTTCCGGTAACGGGATGGCGAAGAATGATGCCGATAGCAGATTGGAAGAAGTGCCAGAGTTGACGCATAGAGGGTACTCGAAAGGACTCGACGCCGCATTTTGGCGATCGCCCTGCTCATCCTAGCTAAACTGACACAACCGCTGCAACATCAAAGGATTGTGGGGGATGTTCAAACTCTATAGAAATCATCAGTGGCAGCCACGGGTAACAAAAGCCTGGAGGGCTGCTCCCCACCACTGTGAACCTGAACCGTGATGACCTGAGCCTCAATAATGTGTCCCTGAAACATCCAGGGGTAGGTTCCTGCATTAACCGTGTAGGCGGGATAACAGGCCCCGCTGAGGCTGAGGCGCAGGGCACATCCCGACGAAATACGTACAAAGGTGGGTTGAAAGGTCAGGCACAGGGGAGCGTCTAGCCAGTCCGATTGGGATACCCGGCGATAGCCCTGGGTGAGGTGATAGGCCGTGCCATCCGGGCGCACCTCCGAGAGAACCGCACAGAGATCAAAGCTGGGGGTCGTTGACTGACAGTAAACCTCCAGCGTCATGGTGCCAAGTAGAGACAGGGGGGCGCTGAGGGGTACAGAGGTGTAGGTGAGGACATCTGCCCGGTCATCCAGAGCGGCGCGATCGCACATCCCTGCTGGCATGGCGGCGTGTCCCCCCAGGGCAGGCACGGGTCGCCAGGGGTCATGCACCAGACAATCGGGCGGCGCAGGGGCGGGGTCAGGCTTTTCGGCAAGAATGGAGGCGCGATCGCCCAGGCTGGCCAACCCTTGAGAAACGAGATACATCACCAGCGGCTCAGGGGAGGGGAGCGAGGGGAGTGAGGGGAGCGATCGCCACTGGTTAGCCCCCATTTCAAACAGGTGAACCGGGGGAGCATCCAGCAGACCCGTTTCTCTCCCTTTGAGAAACTGATCAAACCAGCGAATCTGCACCCGATCGATGGGGCTATGGGCCGCTGCCCCAAAGTCCACGTCTCCCACCCTGCGGCCCCAGGGAATATGCGCCCACGGCCCCACCCAGAGGTGTTGGGGTTGGGCACTGTGGGCCGTGCGATCGTGGTAAAAGCGCCAGGTTCCCCGCAGATAGGTGTCAAACCAGCCGCCGATGTGCAGCATGGGCAAATCTACGCTCTGCAAAGCGGGGGCAGGAGACAACGATGCCCAGTAATCATCGGGAGCGGGGTGGCGGAGCCAATCGTGGTAAAAGGAGTCAGGGGCCAGCCGGTTCAGCAGGCTGGACTGGGCCGAAACCGGGTCACAATTTGGCCCACTGCGGGCTGCCGCGTATAAAGTGCGATATGCCTCCAGATCCCCGTGCCGACGGGCGGTTTCGGCGGCCAGTTGGGTGGCCCATCCCAGGTTGGCGGCCAGGCAGAAAGCCCCTCCCTCGTAGGCCCAGTCGGCGTAGAGGTCGTAGCCGATCATGGCGGGGCAGAGGGTCTTCAATGCTGGAGGCTGCCCTGCCGCTGCGTAGAGCTGAGTCATACCCTGGTAAGAAAACCCATACATGCCGACCTCCCCGGTGCTGCTGGGCAAAGAGGCGGCCCAGTTGACCGTTTCGACCCCGTCTTCGACTTCGTGGGCAAAGAGCCGAAACTCCCCCTCGGAGGTGCCCCGCCCCCGCACGTCCTGAATCACCACGATGTAGCCGTGGGCTGCGTACCAGGTGGGATGGGCGTAGACGACGGTGGAGGCGATCGCCCGTCCGTAGGGCTGCCGCATGAGCAAAACGGGAAAGGAACCCTCTGCATCGGGGTAGTACACGTCGGCGTCAAGCCGGATGCGATTGCGCGTTTGTAGGGAAAGGGTCTGCTTGGGACGAACGGGCAACATGGGGTGAAACCCTCCGCGAGTGAAACCCTACCGCTGATCAGACTGGAGCAAGCTGGAAACCTGGGCGTGCATGATGGCGATGTCAGGGTCCCGCTGGATGGCGTCAAAATACCGCCGTTCCGTTGCCGTACCGTCTTCTGCAGGACGAACCAGACTGCGGGCCTCCTGGAGTAGCGCCTTGGCCTGGTGGAGAGTGACCGGTTCCTTAGCAGCCAGGGCTTCGTCGATTTGGACAATGAATTTGGAGAAGGGGCGGAGCCAGCTAAACCATTCGTGGCTCACAACCAGTTGGAAAAATTCTCCATTTGAGCGGATTTGCCCGTGCTGCTGTTCGTAAACGACCCGCTCCGAGTGGAGCAAGGCTTTGTGGAGTTTCAGGAGCGCCGTGCGGACTTCGCGCAGCCGCTGGAAAGGGAAATCGAGTTGGGAATGAGCTGAAGACATCGAAAACACGTTCGTCGCAATCACCACTCCTCTTATCTTGTCACATTGCTGGGAGGGTGGATCTGCGAACGGCCCAGGGTTCTTCTTGAGCCTGGGAGTACATCCAGTCTGCGCCCCGTACCAAGCTCATACCAACAATATTCATGCAAATATAAAGTGCAAATATAAAGAAGGGATGCGCCTGAGACGCACCCCCTCTAACGGGCCAGGAGGGATTCGAACCCCCGACACCGTGGTCCGTAGCCACGTGCTCTAGTCCACTGAGCTACAGGCCCCTGCTAGGCTTACTATCGTATCATACCTTAATGGAACTGGCAAACAGAGTTTGCGATCGCCATCCTATGGCGTTACGCTTTCGCGTTAGGACATTCAAGAGGTGTGGAACCCCCGCGACGCAGGGGTTCCACACTCAAACCTTAGCACGTAGGGCTATACGACCCATCCTCTCCTATGACCCATCCTCCCGATTCACCCCAGCCCCAGCCGGAGCCAACCCTGTCCCACCTCGATGCGACTGGACAGGCGCAGATGGTGGACGTTTCCGCCAAAGCGGTAACCGCACGACGGGCGATCGCCTCAGGTCAGGTACGCATGCAGCCCGAAACCCTGGCGGCCATTCAGGCGGGCAATGCCCCCAAGGGCGATGTCCTGGGAACCGCCAGGCTGGCGGGCATCATGGCTGCCAAACAAACGGCCCAGCTCATTCCCCTCTGCCACCCCCTGCCGCTGAAAAAAGTAGAGGTGCAGATTACCGCCGACCCCAACCTGCCGGGGTACGTCATCCAGGCGGAGGTGAAAACCAGTGCGGAAACTGGGGTTGAAATGGAGGCCCTGACAGCGGTGGCGATCGCCGCCCTCACCCTCTACGACATGGCCAAAGCCCTGGAAAAGTCGATGCAAATTGAAGCGATCCGCCTCGTCAGTAAGTCCGGGGGCAAATCTGGGGATTACCTTGCCTGCGCCGAGGATTAGCTGAGACGGTGGGCGCTGAAACCCAAAATCTTACGGTCACGGTCAGCCCACCTCCGGTGTCACCATCTACCCCTTACCCATCCTCCCATCCCCCCTGACGCCGCCTCCGGGCGATCGCCCCAAAGGCGTGTCGATCCCAAAACACCCCCTCCGCGTATCCCTGAATGGAAGCATCCGCCTCCGCCAGGTGGAGCCGCTTTTCCGCCAGACAGCAGTACAGCTCATCCCATTCAATGCCCACGTACCGCCTGCCCAGCTTCTTCGCCACCACCGAGGTCGTCCCCGACCCCAGAAACGGATCAAAGACCACATCCTCCGGCTGGGAGCTGGCCAGAATCACCTTAGCAATCAGCTTTTCTGGCTTTTGGGTGGGGTGGTCGGTGTTTTCGGGCATGGACCAGAAGGGGACGGTGATGTCGGTCCAGAGGTTGGAAGGATGGGTGAGGCGAAAGTTTCCTGCCTGGGTGCGGTCCCAATCTTTAGGATGGCCATCCACCGTGTAGGGCGCAACTACTTTGCGCTTCAGCTTAATCGCCTCCAGGTTGAAAACGTAGTCGTCGGCCAGGGTACAGAACCAGATGTCCTCGGAGGCATTTTTCCAGTTTTTAGCGGCTCCCCGACCCTTTTCCCGCTCCCAGGTGATGCGGTTGCGGATGTGAAAGCGGGAGTTGAGGGTGTCGAAAACGGCGGGGGAAGACTGCCAGTCGGAGCAAACATAGACGGATGCAGTGGGTTTAAGGATGGGCATAAGGCCATCGAAACAGGTCTGCAGCCAGGCGGTGTAGCTCGCCAGATCTCGCTTGCTGAAGTGGCTGGAATGGTAGGTTTTACTCAGGTTGTAGGGCGGATCAACCACCAGCAGGTCTACAAAGTGCGGCGGCAGGTAGGCAAAGGTTGCAAACAAATCCTGGTGAATGGTGCGGTTTAGCAACTCGTCGGGCTGGACGGGCTGGGTGAGCTGCATTAGCCGTTTGCGGTACTCAAGCCGTTCTGCCTCGCTGAGGGTCAGGGTTCGGTTGCGGGGGGCACGCTTATCGTTTTCCACAGCTCTGAAGCCAATGAGTTCAGGTTTTTTGCAGTCCTAAGGAATTATATCCAGGAAATCGAGCCAATTTTTCTGAAAAACAAGATACTGCGCCAGGCTAGCGTTGCTGACTACGGCTCAGAAACTTTTTGCCGTCCTGCACTGTCCTTTTTAGAGAGTTATTTCGTCTCGGGGTTGCACTGCCGCATCTTAACCCTCATATTGAAGGATTCGTCAATGGATACAGTGATTCTCAAGGTTGGCGGCATGGTGTGCGACGGTTGTGCGGCCAATGTGGAGCGGACGATCGCGGAAATTGCTGGTGTGAGCCTCTGTACGGTCAGCTATGCCAGCCACCAGGCAACGGTGCAATATCATCCCCATCAGGTTGACCTGTCCACCATCCGGCGGCTGGTGGAAGAGGTTGGGTTTACAGTACAGCCTCTTTAGGAACCTGACATGGAAACACTCACCCTCCAGATCAGCGGCATGAAGTGTGCCGCCTGTGCCGCTTTTATTGAGCGCAAGCTGACCAAAGGCCAGGGCATTCTCCAGTGCAGCGTCAACTTTGGCATGGAGCAGGCCACGGTTCAATACAACGCCCAGCAGACCGATGCCGAGCAAATTCAGAGGGCGATCGCCGCTGCCGGGTTCCAGGCGTCCCTCCCCTCCTCGACAGAAGCAGAGGAAGATCAGGAAACCGCCGCCCACCGGGTAGCCGCTCGCCAGCTCCAGCGCAAGCTCTGGGTGGGAGGCGTCGTCAGCACCATCCTGGTGATTGGCGGTATGCCCATGATGCTGGGGATGTCCCTGCCGATGTTTCCCCACTGGCTGCACCATCCCTGGCTCCAGCTGGTGTTGACGACGCCCGTCCAGTTCTGGTGCGGTCAGGCGTTCTACCAGGGGGCATGGCAAAACCTGCGCCACCGCAACGCCAATATGGATACGCTGGTGGCCCTGGGCACCAGTGCCGCCTACTTCTATTCCCTGGTGCCGACCTTTGCTCCCCAGGTGTTTCTGGAGCAGGGACTGCGGCCCGACGTTTACTATGAGGCGGCGGGGGTGGTGATTACCCTGGTGCTGCTAGGGAAAGCCCTGGAGCAGCGGGCGCGGCGGCAAACCTCGGAGGCCATCCGCAAACTCATGGGCATGCAGGTAAAAACGGCACGGGTGGTGCGGGACGGCGAGCTGCTGGATCTGCCCATCGAGGCGGTGCAGTTGGGGGACGTGGTGATGGTGCGCCCCGGCGAAAAAATTCCCCTGGATGGCGAGGTGGTGGAGGGGGCCTCCACCGTGGATGAGTCGATGGTGACGGGGGAAAGTCTGCCCGTCAGCAAGCAGTTGGGGGATGAGGTGATCGGGGCAACCCTCAATAAGGTAGGGAGCTTCAAGTTTCGGGTGACCCGCACGGGCAAAGACACGGTGCTGGCCCAGATTATCAAACTGGTGCAGGATGCCCAGGCTTCTAAAGCCCCCATTCAGCGGCTGGTGGATCAGGTGACGGGGTGGTTTGTGCCGGTGGTGATTGCGGTGGCGATCGCCACTTTTCTGGCCTGGTTCAACCTGGCGGGCAACCTGACCCTGGCCATGGTAACCACGGTCAATGTGCTGATCATCGCCTGCCCCTGCGCCCTGGGGCTGGCCACCCCCACCTCCATCATGGTGGGCACCGGACGGGGGGCAGAGCTGGGAATTTTGATCAAAGGGGCCGAAAGCCTGGAGCTGGCCCACCAGTTGCAGACCATTGTGCTGGATAAAACCGGCACCCTCACCCAGGGCAAGCCCCACGTCACGGACTTCACCAGAGCCTTGGGCGCGGGCGGGCGGCGAGACTCCCGGCTGCTCTCTGCCCCCAGTCTGGACGGGGCCGCCATGATTTTCTTTGAGCTGCCCCGGATGCTGGAATTTCATGAAGCGGATCTCCTCTGGCTGATCTCCGTGGTGGAGGCCCAGTCGGAACATCCCCTGGCGGATGCCATTGTCCAGTTTGCCGCCGGACAGGGCAAGCCAACGACGGAGCGATCGCCCCTTCGTCTGAAAGCCCACGCCCCCGAAACGCTACAGGGCTTCGAAGCCGTCCCCGGCTGCGGTGTCCAGGGCTGGGTCAACGGCTACTTTACCCAGATCGGCACCCGCCGCTGGCTGACGGAGCTGGGCATGAATACCGCCGTGGAAGCCTCCCCCGGCCAATCCCTGGAGCTGCTGCAAACCCAGTGGGAGCAGGACGGCAAAACGGTGGTGTGGATTGCGGTGGATCATGCAGTGCAGGGGATTTTGGGCATTATGGACACCCTCAAGCCCACCTCGGCAGGAACGGTGGCACGGCTGCGGCGCATGGGGCTGGAGGTGATTCTCCTCACCGGGGATAATCGGCGCACGGCAGAGGCGATCGCCCGCGCCATTGGAAACCCCCAGGTGTTTGCCGAAGTGCGCCCCCACCAAAAAGCGGCGACGATTACCAATCTGCAAACGGGCCAGCGCCGCCGCATTGTCGCCATGGTGGGAGACGGCATCAACGACGCCCCGGCCCTGGCCCATGCGGATGTGGGCATCGCCATCGGCACGGGTACGGATGTGGCGATCGCCGCCAGCGACGTTACCCTGATCTCCGGCGACCTCCAGGGGGTGATCACCGCCATCGAGCTGAGTCGGGCCACCATTCACAACATTCGCCAAAACCTGCTGTTTGCCTTTATTTACAACGTGCTGGGCATTCCCATTGCGGCGGGGCTGCTGTTTCCCTGGCTGGGCTGGTTACTCAACCCAATGGTGGCAGGGGCAGCGATGGCGTTTAGCTCGGTATCGGTGGTGACCAATGCCCTGCGGCTGCGGCAGTTTCAACCACGGGCGATCGCCCCTGCCTCCAGCCGCCGCAAATTTCCATTCTGGCGGAACATTTTCAGGCCCATTCCGACCAAGAGGGTAGCATGAGGGGCAACGGTGTGGATGGGTTGCGGAATGTTGCGATTGATGGCAACCAGGCTGCTCAGCCAACCGTTCCTGCTATGCTTCTTTGAGCGAATTTTCCCAAGTTCGCCCCAAGGTAATTTGCTCTGTCCCAATACGTTGCAAGAAGGTGTGTATGCTACTACTTGAAACCCCGCCGCAGCCAATCATTGCCGGAGAAAACGCCGTTCCCGTCAGCCGTCTGCCCCAGGTGTGGCAAGACATTGCCAGCGGCAAGGCCCAGGTCGGTCTGGCTGACCCCACCAGCTATGTGGAAATGGCGCAACTGTTTCAATACAAGCTGGAGCAGGGGGATGTGGATCTGTTCAACGAACGCCCCGAATTAGCCCGCTTCCAGGCGTCCTTTGCGGAACTGTTTGGCCTGCTGGCCCAGGAAACGCTGGAGTTTTATGGCCAGGATTTCCAGATGGATGCCTACCCCGACTTTGACCGGATTTTGCAGGAGGTGGAACAGCGGGGGGGCGATCGCACCAGCGAAATCAAGGTCGTGCGCATCGTCAAAGCTTTCTTTGAAGAGTTTGGCTACGAACTGCCCGCCAGTGTCTACCAGGTAAACCTCGCTCCGATTGACCGGGACACCATTTTTGAAGAGCGTGCCCTGCGGTTTGACCCCCGCGACCAGGCCCACAAGCGCCCCTGGGATGCCGCCCTCCACGCGGGCAAGGTCTATGCGGTACAAATGAAGCTGCAAAGCCTTGCCTCCCAGTATGGCTTCACCTACCACCACGGCTGTGGCTGCGAAAACCACCTATCTTCCATTGATGCGGCCCAGGGGGCGTTTGACTATGACCTCGACCCGCAGAAGCGCCAGCGCTGGATTCGCAGCTTTGTCTGGACGGCCTGGTATGAGTACGCTTTCTTCCCCATTGTGCCCAACACGATGTATTTGACCCGGTAATCTGCGACCGCATTTGTCCGGATGATGCACCGTTGTATTCATCCGGGCAATACACCACTGTATTGATTCGGGTTTAACCCTTGTAGGGTCGAAGCATTCAGGCAAGCCGCCTCGGTCTGTGGCGAACCCTTTATTCCGAATGCTTTGCCCTTACAACCGTTAGAGGATGTCTGAAAAGTCATCTTTGGAGTGAGCGTCTAAGTGCCATAAATAAAAGCCAGTGGGGTGCGCCCCGCCATCGCGACCTTTACCCAGGGCTACCTACATATTTAGCAAGGCCCAATCTGCAATAGTTCGCTTCCTGGCAGATGAGAATTTCAACAATCAAAGAACTTTCGAGTCGTTAAAAAAGTTATTCATTCTTAGCATGAAACCAGCTTACTATAAACTTAAAATCGAACCCTAAACAATACGGACGATGATTGATTCCTAGATCAAGCTATAAGGTGAAATGTGTCATGGATTACTTCGACTTGGGGCATTATTCTCGGGTAATAACAACGACTTCACCTTCGGCCCAGCTTTGGTTTGACCGGGGTTTGATATGGGTCTATGCCTACAACCACGAAGAGGCAATTACTTGCTTTCAGAAGGCTTTGAAGGATGACCCTGAATGCGCTATGGCCTATTGGGGTATCGCTTATGCCATCGGGCCAAATTACAACAAACCCTGGGCTGCGTTTGAGAACGCGGAAAAGCCAGATGTGGTTGCCATGGCACAAGATGCGATCGCAACAGTAACCAACCTTAAGGATAAAGGGACACCGATCGAAAAGGCCCTGATCGAGGCTATTTCATACCGTTATCCCAAAGATCCAGAGGTAGAAGACTTTGCCCCGTGGAACGATGCGTATGCGGATGCAATGCGCCAAGTTTATCGAACCCATTCAAGCGATCTGGATGTTTGCTGCTTGTTTGCTGAGGCGCTGATGAATCGAACGCCCTGGCAACTGTGGGATTTACCATCGGGACAACCTGCTCCAGGTGCCAGTACGCTCGAAGCGCTGACCGTTCTGGAGACTGCCTTTGCACAGTTAGCGGGGGCATGGGAGCATCCTGGACTGTTGCATATGTACATTCATCTTATAGAGATGTCGCCCCATCCCGAACGGGCACGGCGACACGGCGATCGCCTCAGCACCCTGGTTCCCGATGCAGGCCATTTGTTACACATGGCCACCCACATTGATGTGCTGTGCGGTGACTACCCAAACGTCGTGTCCCGCAATCACATCGCCACCCAGGCGGATAAGAAGTTTTTAGCAAGGGTCGGCCCGCACAATTTTTACTCCGTCTATCGCTTTCATAACTACCATTTCACAATTTATGGAGCGATGTTTCTGGGCCAACCATCTGTGGCGTTAGCGACAGCGGATGAACTTATGGCAGCCCTGCCAGAGGAAATTTTGCGTCCGATGGCTGACTGGTTTGAAAGCTTTTTTCCCATGAAGCAACATGCACTAATTCGCTTTGGATTATGGGAAGAAATTTTGGCTCAGCCGCTGCCGGAGGATGCCGATTTGTATTGCGTCACGATGGCAATGATACGTTATGCGCGTACCGTTGCTTTGGCCAATCTTGGCAGGCATAATGAAGCCGCCGCCGAACGGGATCATTTCGACGAGGCGTTTCAACGGGTTCCAGAGACCCGGATGCTTTTCAACAACACCTGCCGAGATATCCTCACCGTTGCCGAACAGATGATGTTAGGCGAACTGGAATACCACAAAGGCAATTACGAGCAAGCGTTTGCGCACCTCCGTCGCTCGGTTGAGTTAGACGACAATTTACCCTATGACGAACCCTGGGGCTGGATGCAGCCTACACGTCATGCCCTGGGCGCGCTTCTACTGGAGCAGGGACATTATGATGAAGCGGAAGCCATCTACAGAGCAGATTTGGGATTGGATACAACTTTGAGCAGGGCTTGTCAGCATCCAGGAAACGTTTGGAGCTTACATGGTCTGCATGAATGCCTCATGCATCGAGGCGAAACGGTTGAGGCAGCCCACATCAAACTACAGCTTGATCAGGCGATCGCTCGTGCCGAAGTCCCAATACGGGCATCCTGTTACTGTCGCCACAGGTCTGTTGCATAGTCTTCAATGCGCGATGCTCTCAGAGCAGATTTGACCCTACTGTTTTAGTACCCGCTGTTGGTTCAGCCATTGTTTAAATCGCAGGTGATAATTAAAAGGTCTGTTGGAGCATTTCAAAGTTTTTGTGATGATCAGAAAGCACAAGCGCAACGACAGGATTGGAGCGGGAATTGTGGCAATCGCACTCCTGACTATCGGATTGAGCGATCGGTCGGTGGCGCTACCCGCCATCCCAACGGCTGAGAGCGAGATGCATGCCCCAGCTACAGACTCAGCTACAGACTCAAATGCAGCGGCGGCTGTCCTTCAACGAGCGATCGCCGTTGCGGCGGCAATAGATGATCCCCGCTTTCAGTCGAGGGTATTGGGGGCGATCGCCACGGCTGCTGCCCAGATTTCCGATCCGGCCCAGGCGGCCCAGGTCCTACAGCAGACACTTGCCGCTGCTGAAGCCATGGAGGACGACTTGTATCAGTCCTTAGCTTTGCGTGACATTGCTACGGCCTCTGGGGAGTTGGCCGGCCCCGTTGCAGCCGCGTCCATTCTTCAACAGGCCGTTGTCATGTCTGCAACCATCGGTGAAGATCCCGGCAAATCGGGAGCGTTGGGGGCGATCGCTACCGCCTCGGGGCGGCTAACCGATTCTGTTTCGGCAGCGTCTATCCTCCAATCGGCCCTGGCGGCTGCCGAGGCCATTGAGGACGATTTCTACCAATCCTATACGTTTCATCTGATTGCCAGGGCGGCTGGGACATTGACCGACCCGGTCCCAGCCGCGTCTGTTCTTCAACAGCTCCTTACGGCTGCCCAATCCATTGGAAGCAGCAGCGATCACAATAGCCATAGAGTATATGTCTTGAGCGCCATTGCTGCGGCTTATGGGCAGTTGAACCGTTCCGCCTCGGTTGCGGCCATCCTTCCACAGGCTTTCCCTGCGGCTGAGGCCATTGAGAACAACACCTTGAGGGCAGCGGCTTTGACGGACATTGCTACGGCCTATGGTGCGATCGGTGACGTGACCCAGGCTGCTGCCATTCTCCAGCAGGCGATCGCCGTGGCTGAAGCCCTTGAGTACAGCCTGGTGCAGGCGCTGTCACTGAGTGATGTTGCCATCGCCTACAGCAAACTCAATGACCCGATTCAGGCGGCGTCCATTCTCCAGCGGGCCATTGCTGCGGCTGAAGCTGCCGATGAGGAGAGTGGCGACCGATTCTATGCACTGCGTGGCGTTGTCTATGCTGCGGGCGAGATTGGTGACCCGGCTCAGGCTGCTCAGGTCTTACGACAGGCTATCCTCGCCGCTGAAGCCATGGATCTCGACCCGCTTAAATCCAGGGTGTTGAGCCTGATCGCCACCGCATCTGGGGAGTTGACCAATCCTGCCCAAGCCGTATCGCTGCTTCGCCTGGCCGTCTCCGCCACTGAGACCATACAGATTGGTCCGCCGGAGGCATTGCTTACCATTGTCATGACGGCTGAGGAGTTGGGCGACCCCACCCAAGCCGCATCGGTGCTTCAGGAGGCGATCGCCGTGGCTGAAGCCATTGAGCACGGCTACCTGAAATCCCAGGTGTTGAGTGCGATCGCCACTGCGTATGGAAAACTAAACGACCCGACCCAGGCAAAATCGATCCTCCAAGGGGCGCTGACCACTGCCGAGGCGATTGAAGACGATCAGTTTAAATCGATAGCGTTGAGTATCGTTGCCACCGCTTATGGCGAGCTAAACAACGCCGCTCAGGCCGCTCAGCTCTTAGAGCAAGCCCTCTCCATTGCTGAGGCAATGGAAGACGACCGCCGTCAATCATCGGCTTTGACCGCCATTGCCACGGCTTATGGAAAATTAAATGACGCCGCCCAGGCTGCTCAAACCTTACAACAGGTCATCTCCACTGTTGAGGCAATTGAGTCTGACCTGGGGAAATCTTTTCTGGTGAGCAGGGTTGCCACGGCTGCTAGCGAGATCAACGACGCCGCTCAAGCCGCCCAGATCCTAATGCAGACCGTCTCCACCGCTGAGGCAATTGCAGAAGAAAACTATCGAGCGGGGGCTTTGATTAGTATCGCTTGTCGCGGTCTATGGTCCGAGCCAAGCTACCGTCCAGGCAACCCCAACCTTGCAGCAAGCCCTTGTCATCGGGTTACGCTTGTGCAATAGGACATTCAAGACGTGTGGAACCTGCACTGAGGTTAAGTTGATTGATCGGGGGCAAATAGCACGGTGCAAAGCTTTGCCAAATCTCCTGGAGCAAAGACCTCCTCAGGATTGGCGGGGCGACGTTCGCGGCTGCCGTTTGGGTCGGGCGTTTCCAGCAGGAAGACGTACTGGCAGTCTACCGAATCGAAGCAGGTGGAGGCGTCAAGCTGCCATCCTTGCAGGCAGGCTCCCGTGAGGTAGGCGTGGGTAAAATCAGTGCCGATGCAGATGGCCTCAGTGAGGTTGGCGTTTTTTAGGTTGGCGTCTTGCAAGGTTGCACCCGTGAGGTCAGCCCGCTTGAAATGGGTGCCTTCCAGGTTAGCACCCCTGAGGTTTGCTCCCTGGAGATTCATCCCAACGAAAGACTGGCCGTAGCCGTTGAGAGTAGTCAGCAGCCTCAGCACCCGCGTGTCAGTCAAAATCGTGCCCCTGGCGGCGGCATCGTTGAGATCGAAGGCATCTTCGAAGCAGACCCGATGGAGACGGGCATTACGGAAATTGGTGTGTCTGAGCTGGGCATTGCTGAAATTGGCGTTGGTCAAGTCGGCTCCCTGGAAGCAGGTGCCCCCCAAAGCACCAAACGTCAGGCCGTAGTTGCGGAGTGCAGAGGAGTGAGCACTACTCCGGAGCGATCGCATCGCCCCATAAATGCTCAAGGCAAGGACCAGACCCGTAACCAAGCCTGCCACCATGCCATCACGCGAAAGAAACGGGCGCACATATCTAAATCCGGGTACACCACTGACGATGAAACCTGAGGCATATACAACTACAAAGGCAATCCCAATCCTGCCCGCCCCCAGACCTGCCACCGCCACTGCAAAGGCAAAGATGACTAGGGGGACGATCAAGATCATAAGAACTATAGCACCAATAATGGCGTACCAAAAATAGTAGTTGTTTGGGTCTGCACCAGTGGTGATGGCAATGCCCAAGCCTGTGACTACGACTGCAGCCGTCATAGCAACAATGGCTGTGACGGTAGCCGAGTCAGCAATGGCATACGCGATCATCCCCCCCGATATGACCGTAACCAGGACTGGGGCTGCGATGAAGTAGGCAGCCACGACCATAGCCGTGGCTGAATCGCCATAGCCAATCATGAAGCTCAGTGACACCACTGCAAAACCGAAGATGTACGAGACTGTAAACGTATTTGCTACTGTGACAATAACTGCCACGGCGATCGCCATTGGCCCCATCAGCCCGGCTGTGAATGTTGGGCGGGCGATCGCCCAAAACATGGCGGTGTAGAACGCTGCAATCACAATGATGACAACCGCAATCAGAACAATGAACCCATCAAAATTGCCAAGAGCAATCTGCTCGGGTACTGCGCCAGCGATCAGATGTCCGGAGAAGCCCTGAAGAATACCCGCGAATATGGCAATTAGCAGTGAGACAACAAGTTGCCCAACGCCCCCTCGCCAGCCAAGTCCCGCCCTGGCTCGGCTGAAGTTTGCTCCCGTCAGCGTTGCCCCGGCAAAGTTTGCGCCGCGAATATCCGCCCCACTGAGGTTGATTCCGCTCAGGTTTTGCCCTCGAAAGTTGCAACCCCGCAGATTTGCGCCGCTAAAGTCGCGTTCTCCCTGGGCATAGCGGGTGAGTAAGGTCTGGGAGTTCATGGGGATGGGTGGATGGGTAAGGGGAAAAGTTTGCTTTGATTCAAGCTTATGATAAGCAGGCCTTAATCTTCTACGGCTTATGCTCCGCCTTTTGAATTGTCATTTTTGGAATGAGTGCCAGCAAGCTTGATGTTTAATGGTAAAGGATGCCTGTGCGCACACCGACTGCCGTGAGGGCTAGCTGAAATGATTGAAAAGTGTACTTCAAAGGCAATCGAATGGCTACGTTCTGTACTTTTTTCTGCGCAAGCGAAAACTCCAAACGTATTCGTTAGCTATGGAAAGCTGATCGAGGATGGCACAGAACAAGAATCTTTTATTACTGAAGCGAGAAAAGATCCACGTT